>JAIBBZ010000006.1 GCA_019694435.1 Pirellulales bacterium | reverse complement strand
CAACCGCCCGCGCGCCGTGCCGCCGGACCTCCGCTCGCGCAGCAGGCGGTTCGCCAGGCCCAAGCGCCGCCGCGCCCCAACCAACCGCCCCCGGCCACCGCACCGCCAGCGCCGGCCGAGCCGATGCCCCCCGCGCCGCGGGCCCCGTTTCAACTGACGGCGGCCGAGGCGGCCGAGCTGGACCTCGTGCTCAAGCAATGGGAGCAGGCCACGCAGGGCATCAACGACATGAGCTGCGCCTTCGATCGCTGGGAAACCGACCAGGTGTTCAACAAGGTCAGCCAGGCCAAGGGCGAGCTGAAATACCGCTCGCCGGACAAAGGCCTGTATCGCGTCGACAACGGCGAACATTGGATTTGCGACGGCCAATCGGTGTTCGAGTTCGACGCCCAGCAAAAACAGGTGATCGAGCGCCAACTGCCGCCCGAGTTGCAAGGCAAGGCGATCGTCGACGGACCGCTACCGTTCTTGTTCAATGCCGAGGTGGCGAAGCTCAAGCAGCGCTACTGGATGCGGATCGTGACGCCGGCCGATCAGCGGGGCAACGGCCAACAAGGCAGTATCTGGATCGAGGCCTACCCGCGCCACCAGCGCGACGCGGCCAACTTCTCCATGGCGACGTTGATTCTGCAGTGGAAAGGCCAGAATCTGTTGCCGTACGCGCTGCGCGTGGTGCTGCCGGGCGGCAAGAAGTTCACCGATCATCAGTTCCACGAAGTGGCGATCAACTCGCCGTTGCGCATTCTGCAGGGCGATTTCTCGAAGCCGAAGATTCCCAGCGGCTGGAAGCTCGTGCAGGCTCAGACGGCGCCGCCGCCGCCGCAAATGCCGGCGGCCCCACCCGGCGCTCAGCCGCCGGCGGCGGCCAACCGCGTACCGGCCGGTCCCCGGGTCAACACGGTCCAGCGTCAGCCGCCTCGTCAACAGCCGCCGCGTTAGGCCGTCTGGCACGCCGCCGAAGTTGCAGGGCGACGGAAGCCGATCGGGGAGCACTCTCGCCGCGGTGCCGCGCGTAAAGTCGATTACACGCCGGGAGTTCGGTCGCGGCCGTACATGCCCGAGGTTTGACCGACTTTCAGGGCGTCCTATAATCCACGCGCTTCTCGCCCGGTTGACGTTTCATCGATCAGTTCGCGTGGCTGGGTTGGCCAGCAATACATGGCCCGAAGAACGGCATCTGCCCGTCGGTTTACGCGCGTGCTGCGACTCTTGCTGGGTGGGGTCGGCGCCGCGGTCTTTGCGTTCGGTCTGTCGGCCGTCCGCTTGCCCGCCGACGAACCGCCCCCGTCAGGCGGGCTCGCTTCACAGCCGGCGCCGGATCAGCCGCCGGCCGACGCGCCCCATCCGCCCGGCAAGGTGGCCGAGCGTTACGTAGGACGCGTGATCACGGTGCCCTCGCCGATCACCGATCGCGTCGAACAACAGGTGCGCCGCGCCGCAGGCCGCACGATCGAAGACGCCAAGCGCAGCGGCGGTCGCACCTGGCCGGTGTTGATCTTCGAATTCACCGCGGGCACGAGCGACCTGGGCAAGGCGTACGACCTGGCCGACTATATCTCCAGCGGAGCCCTGGCCGGCGCGACGACCGTGGCCTACGTGCCCCAGGATCTCTCCGGCCATGCCGTGCTGCCTGTCCTGGCGTGCGACCAGATCGTGCTGCAGCCCGAGGCGCGGCTGGGAGCAGCAGGCATCGACGAAAAGACGATCGGCCCCGGCGAGCTGAATCTCTACAAGTCGATCGCCGAGCGCCGCAAGACGGTGCCCGTCGCGCTGGCGCTGGGGCTGCTCGACACGCGGCTCGAAGTGCTCGAGGTCGAGACCGAGGTCGGCCGCGAATTCATCCTGTCGAGCGACCTGGAGGCACTGCGAGCGAACAAGGCGATTCAATCGGAGACGCCGATTTTCCGCGCCGGCGAGCAGCACTGGCTCGATGCGGCGACCGCGCGCCGGCTGGGCGTCGCCAGCCGCCTGGCCGCATCGACCGTCGAACTCGCCAAAGCCTTCGGCCTGCCTCGCTCGGCCCTGCAGCCTGACCCCTCGCTTGAAGGTGGGTGGCGGGCGATGCGTGTGGCGATCGAAGGCCCGGTGCATGCGGCCTTGGTGAACGAGGTCGAGCGGACGATCGCCGAGGCGCTCGAGGCGCGCAAGGTAAACCTCGTGTTTCTCAATATCGACTCGCCGGGCGGTTCGCCGAAAGACAGCCTCGCGCTGGCCAATTTCCTGGCCGATCTCGATGCGAACACCTGCCGCACGGTGGCCTACGTCGATCGCGAGGCGCGGGGCGATGCCGCGATGATCGTCCTGGCGTGCGACGAGATTGTGTTGCGCTCGACCGCCGAGCTGGGTGGCGAGGGAGCCTATGCCTTTTCCGGCCAGGAAGAAATCGACGACACCCGGAAGGCCGTCAGCCATTTGCTCACGCGCAAGTTTCGCAGCCCGGCGTTGGGGGCGGCGCTGGTGGCGCCGAGCCCGGCCGTCTACCGCTATACGCAACAGCAAACGCGGTATATCGATTACTTCGATGCCGAACAGGCCGAGTCGCTGCCCGATGCCGATCAATGGCAACGCGGCGAGGCCGTCAGCGTGGCCGGCGAGGTGCTCAAGCTCGATGCGCAGCGCGCGGCCGGATTGGGACTGGCCAATCACACGGTCGCGCGGTTCGACGAGCTCAAGCGGCTTTACGGCCTGGAGGACGATCCGGAATTGGTCGAGCCGGGCTGGGCTCATTTCCTGATCGGCGCGCTCAAGTCGCCGGCCGTCGCCTATTTGTTGCTGGTGATCGGCGGCGCAGCGCTGTGGGCCGAGCTGCACACGCCCGGCCTTGGCGTGGGCGGATTCATCGCGCTGGTTTGCGTGCTGTTGTTCTTCTGGAGCCGCTTTCTGGGTGGCACGGCGGGTTGGCTCGAAGCGGTCCTGTTCGTCGCGGGCGTCGTGTGTGTGTTGTGCGAATTGTTTGTGTTCCCGGGCTTCGGCATCTTTGGTCTCGGCGGGATCGCGCTGGTCCTGGCTTCGCTGATTCTGGCGAGCCAGACGTTCGTCTGGCCGCGCAACGATTACCAACTGGTGCAAACGAGCCAGTCGCTTTTGGTCGTGGCGGCGGCCGCCGCGTCGATCGTCGTCCTGGCCGTTTCCTTGCGGCGCGTGCTGCCGCACGCGCCGGTGCTCAACGACATGGTCCTGGCCCCGCCGGTCGGCGAGGCGGCCGACGATCTTGCCGCTCGCGAGGCCCTGGCGCATTACGAACATCTGCTCGGCCGCCGCGGCGTAACGACCACCCAACTCACCCCCGGCGGCAAGGCCCGCTTCGAGGGCCGGGCGATCGACGTGTTGTCGGGGGGCGAGTTCATCGCGGCGGGTGCCACGGTCGAAGTGCTTTCGGTCCACGGCAACCGCGTTCAGGTCCGCCAGGTCGGGTAGACTGATGCCGGGCGTACGATTTCGTGTGCCCGAGGCGTTGCGTTCCTACCGTCTGGACCCGTTTCTCGAACTCCGCGTCGCGCGATGTATTTGTTTTGGGCCATCATCCTGTTGACCGTCGGCCTGGCACTGGCCGTGCTCGAGCTGTTCATTCCCTCGGCGGGTCTGTTCAGCGTGGGCTGCGTCGCCGCGTTCGCCGGCTCGCTGTATTACGCGTTTTCGGTCAGCACCGAGGTGGGCCTGCTGTTCTCGGGCGCCATCTTGATGCTGTTGCCCATGGCGATCAGCGCGGCGATCAAGGTCTGGCCGCATACGCGGATGGGGAAACGCGTGTTGCTCGATATCCCGACCTCGGACGAAGTGCGGCCCGACGATCCGGTGCGGCGCGAGTTGGCGGCGCTGGTCGGCAAGCGCGGCCGGGCGGCCAGCAAGATGCTGCCGAGCGGGGCGATCGAGGTCGAGGGGCAGATCTACGACGCCTTGACCGAAGGGGTGGCCGTCGAGCCGGGCGAGTGGCTCGAAGTCGTCGCCGTGCAGGGCACCCGTGTCGTCGTGCGCACGCTGGCCGCCGGCGCCGAGCGGCCGGTCACGCCGCACGACGTGTTGTCGCAGCCGGTCGAGCACCTGGGCATCGATCCCGACGTGCATCCGTTGAGCTGACCGCTCGCGCGGCAGGCCACCGACCGAATGCGGTTGACTTCGCAGGTCGCTTGCACTACCACCAGCGAATGCCCGGGCAGGCAAAAACGCCTTCCCCGGCGTTATTTCCTGCACCGCGCCGCGCCTCGTGAGATGGTCCATGATCCCGCTCGAACTGTTTGCCCAGAGCCCGGCTGTTTGGGTCTCCATCGCGGTGTTTTTCATCGTGATGGTCGTGGCACTGGTAATTCTGGCGGTGTTCACGCGCTATTTCCGGTTGTGGATTCAATCCGTCACGACCGGCGCGAGCATCGGCATTCTCGACCTGATCGGCATGACGCTGCGCAAGGTGAACCCGACGGTGATTGTCCGTTCGAAGATCATGGCCGTGCAGGCCGGGCTCGATGAATCGACCGGCATCACCAGCCGGGCGCTCGAGGCGCACTATCTGGCCGGCGGCAACGTGCCGATGGTGATTCGCTCGATCATCGCGGCGAACAAGGCCAAGAATATCCAGTTGTCCTTCAAGCTGGCGACGGCCATCGACCTGGCCGGTCGCAACGTGCTCGAAGCCGTGCAGACGAGCGTATATCCCAAGGTGATCGATTGCCCGGGGCGCAGCTCGCAGCGCGACACGCTCGATGCGGTCGCCAAGAACGGCATCCAGCTCAAGGTCAAGGCACGTGTCACCGTGCGGGCCAACATCAACCAGGTGATCGGCGGCGCCACCGAGGAGACGATCATTGCCCGCGTCGGTGAAGGCATCGTCAGCGCGATCGGCTCGTCGAACACGCACTCCGAAGTGCTCGAGAATCCGGACCGCATCTCGAAGGCGGTGCTGGCGCGTAAGCTCGATTCGCAGACGGCCTTCGAGATCGTGTCGATCGACATTGCCGATATCGACGTGGGCGACAACGTCGGCGCGCGATTGCAGGCCGACCAGGCCGAAGCCGACACCCGCGTGGCCCGCGCCGCGGCCGAAAGCCGCCGCGCGATGGCCGTGGCGCAAGAGCAGGAGATGATGGCCAAGATCGAGGAGTCGCGCTCGAAGGTGGTCGAAGCCGAGGCGGCCGTACCGCTGGCGATCGCCGAATCGTTCCGCACCGGCCGCTTGGGCATCATGGACTTGTACCGCCTGCGGAATCTCCAGGCCGACACCGACATGCGCCGTTCGATTGCCGGCGGTCCGGATCTTGGCTCGAAGGGAACCAGCGCATGACCGGGTTCGTCCTGCAGCCCGGCTGCGCAGTGTTTTCGGCCGGCCATACGGTGCTGCTGGCGGCCGACTGGACCGATCTGATCCCGGTCGTCGTGTTCATCTTGGTCGGCGCGCTGTCGGTGATGCAGAAATTCTTTGCGGCCTGGCGCGAGCAGGCACGGCGACAGCAGCAGGGTCCCCTGCCACGTGCGGATCAGGCCCGACCGGTGCCGCGCGCCGGCGGAGTCGATCCGGCTCGTGAGGTGGAAGACTTTCTGCGCCGCGTGCTGCAGCAGGGCGAGCCGCCCAAGCCGCCGGAGCGTCCCCAGCCGCCCAAGCGACCGCCGCCGCGCGTCGAGGTGGTCGAGACACCGCGCCCGCCGAAAGTTCGCCGCTCCGCGCAGTCGGAGCCGCCCGCCCGGCAAAAACGCTCGAACAAGCCCGAGACGAGCAAGTCGGGCCGGGGCCAGCTCACCGAGCGCTCGTTGCAATCGGAGGTTGCCGCCCGACACGTCCAAAGCGCCGTCGAGCAGGCCGACGAGCGCGTCGAACAGCAGATTCACGCGCACCTCGATCATCGTGTGAGTTCGATCGACGACCCGCTGCAGACGGGCACGGCAGCGCCGACCGGCGCCGCGACCGACGTCGCGATGCAGGTCCAGCGTACGCGGACCGCTGCCCGACCCGGCTCGCGTGCCGCCGAAATCGCCGACCTGCTGCAATCGGGCGGCGCCCGCAATGCCGTCGTGCTGGCCGAGCTGCTGCGGCGGCCGGAAGAGCGCTGGGAATAATCGGTCGCGCCATCGTGCAGCCGTCTGGCTGTCCGTCGTTTCCCCCCTCTCGATCAACCGGACCACCATGAATTTGACCACTGCGACTCCCGGCCAGACGCGCATCGGCTGGATCGGCACCGGCGTGATGGGTTCGAGCATGTGCGGCCATCTGCTCGCCGCCGGCTATCAGGTCACGGTCTTCAACCGCTCGCGCGACAAGGCGCAAGCACTTGTCGATCGCGGCGCGCGCCGGGCCGACTCGCCGCGGCAGTTGGCCGAACAGGCCGACATCGTCTTTTCGATCGTCGGGTTTCCGCAGGACGTTCGCGAGGTGATCCTCGGCGACGACGGGGCGCTGGCCGGTTCACGACCCGGTACCATCCTGGTCGACATGACGACGAGCGAACCGTCGCTGGCCGAGGAGATCGCCGCGGCGGCCGAAGCGCGCAGCGCGCAAAGTCTCGACGCGCCCGTCTCGGGGGGCGACGTCGGCGCGCGCGAGGCGCGGCTGTCGATCATGGTCGGTGGCCGGCCCGAGGTGGTCGCCGCCGTGCGGCCCTGTTTCGAGCTGCTGGGTAAGACCATCGTGCACCAGGGCGGTCATGGTGCCGGCCAGCACACCAAGATGGTCAACCAGATCTTGATCGCCTCGAACATGGTCGGTGTCTGCGAGGCCTTGCTCTACGGCTATCGCGCGGGCCTCGATTTGAATGTCGTGTTGCAGTCGGTCGGTCCCGGGGCGGCCGGCAGCTGGTCGTTAAACAACCTGGGCCCGCGAATCATCGCCAATAATTTCGATCCGGGCTTCTTCGTCGAGCACTTCATCAAGGACATGGGCATCGCGCTGGCCGAGGCGCGACGCATGAAGCTGGCGCTGCCGGGCCTGGCCTTGGCTAACCAGCTTTACATCGCCCTGGCCGCCCAAGGCCACGCCCGCGACGGCACCCAGGCGCTCACGCTGGCGCTGGCGTCGCTCTCGGGATTCGATTGGCGCAGCCGCAAGTAAGAACGCGCCGATGCTGCCGTCTGTGCGTTGGGCGCGGGATGCGCGGGTCGGCTGGTGCGCGTTGGGCAAGATCTGCCGCCCTCGCTGCGGTAAATCGGCAACGTCGACGTGGCGAAACTTTGCCGGGTGGGAAAACGCAACGTAGCGTTTCGATGGCGACGGTGCACGAGCGGCGTTGTCTCTCCCCCCCTCCTCGCTCCCCGAGCGAGCCCTCCTGCAAGACCTCGGAAGGCGGCCATGAAATCCCACCTGTTCGACAAATCCAAGAATCGCCCGGCGGGCGCTCCCCGGTCCCACTCGATCCTGCTCATCGACGATGACGAAGCGATGGTCGAAGTGCTGTCCTACCGGCTGACGCAGCAGGGCTTTCGCGTGCTGCACGCCGAGACGGGCAGCGAGGGGCTCGTCGTGGCGCACGAGCAGCACCCGGCCGCCGTGGTGCTCGATCTGCGGTTGCCCGACACCGACGGCCTGACCGTCTGCCAGCGGATGGCCGACGACCCGGAGACGGCCGCGATCCCGGTGATCATCCTCTCGGCCATGGAGCGGCCCGACATCATTCGCCGCTCGCGTGCAGCCGGGTGCCAGTACTTCGTTCGCAAGCCGTACGATCCCAATGCCCTGTTGCTGCTGATCGAAAGCGCGATCGGCGAGTCACGGCACTGGGAAATGGTCTAAGACCCGGCCCCTCCGGGGTTTCGGCCCGCGCGTTGTACCCCCCCGGGCGATCTGATACACTTCCCAGGCTACGGTCCTGGCCGGGCACTGCCGTGTTCCGGCTGTTGGGGCGTGTCTTGATGGGCGGTTGGCCGTTCGGCCGCGCCGCTGTTTTATGGGAGGTTGACGCGTGGGTGTTCGGAAAACGGGCAAAGGCCGGCGCAAGGTAGGTCGCAAAAAGCGCCGCATGCGTGCCCGCATTCGCCATCGCAAATAGACCCCACCCACGCATTCTGCGCGGTGATGCTCGTTTCTGCCGCACCCGTTGGCGGCCGTCCCGTTGGCGCTGCGCTCTCGGTCGCCATGGCTGCCGGGCGGCGGCATAGCCGCGCTGCTGGCTTCGGGGTCGTGCGCTGACCATACTAGAAGGCCCGCCCGCCGGTCTTCCGTCTCGTGGCCGAGCGCCCCCTGCCGTACTAGGAAGCCCCCTGCCATGTCATCCGCCCGTATCGGCTTGATGCGTTGGTTCGTTCTGCTTGCGGCGTGCTTGCCGGTTGGCATCGCACCGGCGCAGGAGCCGGTCGCCGAAAAGGTCAGCTTCTCGCGGCAGATCGCGCCGTTGTTGATCAAGCACTGCCAGGGCTGCCACGGTCCGCAGGAGCCCAAGGGCGAGTATCAACTGCACAACTTCGAGCGGCTGACGCAAAACGGCTATAGCGGCTCGCCGGTCGTCACGGCGGGCAAACCGGAAGAGAGCGAGCTTTACAACCTGCTGGTCTCGGAAGATGCCGACGTGCGCATGCCCAAGGAGGGCGAACCGCTGCCGGCCGAGGCAATCGCTCTGGTCAAACGTTGGATCGAGGAAGGCGCCGCTTACGACGCCGCCGACCCCAAGGTGGCGCTGGCGTCGATCGCCCCTCGCAATGCCTTCCCGGCCGCGCCGGCCACCTATCGCAAGGCACTGCCCATTACGGCGCTGGCCTTCAACCCGGCCGGTACCGAGTTGGCTGCCAGCGGCTATCACGAAGTGACGATCTGGAACCCGAACGACGGCCAACTCGTGCGCCGCATCGGCGACGTCGCGCAACGCGTGTACGGCCTGGAATACAGCCCCGACGGCAAGTTGCTGGCCGTGGCCAGCGGTACGCCCGCCTCGGTCGGAGAAGTAAAGTTGTATGACGCGGCGACCGGCGCTTCGGTCCGCGTGCTGGCGACGCTCGACGACGTGGCCTTTCACGTGGCCTTCAGCCCCGACGGCACCCGGCTGGCTGCCAGCGGCGGCGACCGCACGATTCGCGTGTTCGACGTGGCCACCGGCCGCCAAGAGGCGCTGATCGAAGACCATGCCGACTGGGTGTTGTCGATCGCCTGGAGCCCCGACGGCGCGAAACTCGTTTCGGCCAGCCGCGACAAGACGTCGAAGCTGTTCGACGCCAAGACGGGCGAATCACTGCTGACCTACCCGGGCCACGGCGACGTGGTCTATGCCGTGCAGTTCAATGCCGACGGCACGCAGATCTTTTCCGCCGGGCGCGATCGCAAGATTCACGTTTGGAATCCGGCCGACGGGGCGAAAATCGCCGAGATCGGCGGCTTCGGGCTCGACGTGTATGCACTTGCGCGCAGCGGCAATGCCCTGTTCAGCGGGTCGGCCGATAAGAGCGTGCGGCAGCACAAGGCCGACGATCGGGCCGAGGTCCGGGTGTTTGCTGGCCACGCCGATTGGGTCTACTGCCTGAGCTACAACGAGGCCACCAAGCGCCTGGCCAGCGGTGGATACGACGGCGAGGTGCGCGTCTGGAACGCCGACGATGGAGCGCTGATCGTCGCCTTCAAGGCGGTGCCGCCCGCGCCGGCGACCGAGCAAGCGGCCGCCCAGTAGCGACGGTCCTCCCCGGTTCAAGATGCGACTGGTCGGCCGGTCAGCCCGAGCAGTCGCACAGCTTCCCACGGTCGGGGGACTTGCCCTGCGTGGCGATCGATTGCAGCAATTGCACGAGCGCGTCGCCCTGTTGCCGGACGGCCTCTTGCTGCTTGCCGGCGATGGCAAACGAAATCTGCGTTTGCAGGGCCGATTGCTTGGCAGCCAGCACGCTCGAAATGGCCGGATCGAGGCCGCTCATCGGATTCGCTTCCTGGACAGCGAGAAACACTCGTTGTTTACATCGATCGGGCGGGGGTCGGGACTTTGCCAGAGGGCCAAGCGTTTCCGGTTGCAGGGGTTGCGCCGATTTGGCGCCGTCCGGAGCTGCCCACGGTACCGGTTTTTTTGGCACGTCCTGTCACAAAGCGATCGCCTGTCTCGTCGACCAGAGTGGTGGGCAGCAACGGACGCCGCTGGCCCAGGCCGGCCGGCGTCGACGGGAGACGAAACATGCATCTGCAAACCACACCTGAGTACGACGCGGCGCCGGTCGCCGTGGTTGGTGGCGGGCTGGCGGGCCTGATCGCCGCGGTCAAGCTGGCACGCACCGGACGGGCCGTGCGGCTGTTCGATCGGGCACGGCACTGCGGTGGCCGCGCCACGACGCGCGTTCACGATGGCTTTCATTTCAACCTCGGGCCGCATGCGCTGTATCGCGCCGGTGCTGCCGCGCAGGCGCTGGCCGAACTCGGTGTGCAGATTGCCGGCAAGGTGCCGCCTACGAGTGGCGTGGCGCTGATCGGCGATCGCCTCGAACGCTTGCCCTCCAACACGCGGGCGCTGGTGAGCACGCGCCTGCTCTCCTGGCGCGGCAAGCTCGAGCTGCTGCGCTGGTCGAGCGCGCTGCAGCGACTCGACGCGCGTGCTTACGACCGCCAAACAGTCGCCGCCTGGCTCGTGGAGCAGATCCAACAACCCGACCTGCGACGGCTGGTCGAGGCGTTCATTCGGCTGACGACCTACACGAACGACCCGTTGCACTTGAGCGCCGGCGCGGCAGTGGCGCAATTGCAGCTCGGCACGCATCCGCGGCACGGAGGCGTGCTCTATCTCGACGGCGGCTGGCAATCGATCGTCGATGCCCTGCGTCATGCCGCGACGGTGGCAGGCGTCGAGTTCCGGCCTGCGGCGCGCGTGGCGCGGATCACAACCGATGCGCGCGGTGCGACCGGCGTGGTCACGGCCGACGACCGCGTGTGGCCGGCGGCGGCCGTCTTGCTGGCGCTGCCCGCAAGCGAGGCCTGCGAGCTGTGCGCGGCGTCGCGCTTGATGTCGCCGCGGCCGCCGCGCGAGGTAGTGGCCGTGAGGGCAGCGACGCTCGACGTCGCCTTGCGGCGCGTGCCGCGTCCGAAGCAGACGTTTTGCCTGGGGATCGATCGACCGCTGTACTATTCGCTGCACTCGGCCAGCGCGCAGCTTGCCCCGGCCGGCGGGGGCCTGATCCACGTGCTGAAGTATCTCGGTCGCGAGGAGGCATCGCACGAGACGGTCCGGGCCGAGCTCGAAACGCTGCTGGACCGCCTGCAGCCCGGCTGGCGCGGCGAGCTGGTCGAAGCACGGTTCTTGCCGGCGGTCGTGCCAGCCAGCGCGCTCGACCTGGCCGATCACGGCGGCGCAGCTGGGCGACCCGGCGTGCGGCTCGCGCGGGCGCCGGGCGTCTACCTGGCGGGCGATTGGGTGGGAAGCGAAGGTATGCTGGTCGACGCCAGCGCCGCGAGCGCCGTCGCCGCGGCCGAGGCGGTCTTGGCCGACGGATTCGCTGACCGTCGGCCCCTGGATGCGCAGCATGTCGTCTGCCGCTGAGATTCCCGTCGAACGCGCGCGGTTACTGAGCCTGGCCTACCGCATGCTCGGTTCGCGCGCCGACGCCGAGGACGCCGTGCAAGAGGCCTTCGTGCGCTGGCAGTCCCAGGATCGCCGGCAGATTCAATCCCCCGGCGCCTTCCTGGCGACAGTCACCACGCGGATTTGCATCGATCGACTGCGCTCGGCGCAGGTGCAGCGCGAGACCTATCCCGGAGCCTGCTGGTTGCCCGAACCTTGGATCGACACTGCCGACTGGCCCGAACAGCGCGCCGAATTGGCCGAATCGCTGTCGCTGGCGTTCTTGCACTTGCTCGAGAGCGTGTCGCCGACCGAGCGGGCCGCCTTCTTGTTGCACGACGTGTTCGGCTACGGGTTTCGCGAGATCGCCGCAATCCTCGAGCTCGAGGAGGCCAACTGCCGGCAGCTTGCCGCGCGGGCCCGCGAGCATGTGCGCAGCCGGCGGCCCCGCTTCGAGGTCGATCCGCAGCGGCGCGACGAGTTGGCCACGGCCTTTATGACGGCCTGCCAGCGAGGCGACCTCGAGGGGCTCGTGCAGATGCTGGCCAGCGACGCGGCCGTGTATACCGACAGCGGAGGCAAAGCGGTCGCGGCGCAGGTCGTCCTGCGCGGTGCGCTGAAGATTGGTCGATTTCTGCTGGGCGTAATGAAAAAGGCCGCGCCGGGTACGGTCTACACCCCCACCACGATCAATGGGCAACCCGGCATCCTCGTGCTGAGCGGCGGCCGGGTCGACTCGGCAATGATGCTCGACATCGGCGCCCACTCGATCCAGGGCATTTACGCGGTCCGCAATCCGGACAAGCTGCAGCACGTCGCGCGCAAGGGATAAGCGTTGGCCAGCCGCGCCGCCGTGGCGAGGCGTTGAGGTTGCGGCCGCCGCACGTTCACGGATTCGCGCTCGGCGCGTTCGGTCCAAGCAAGGCCTCGGGCTGGGTGAGAAAGAAATAGTGCCCGTGGTCGGCCGTGACGATCAGGGCGGTGTCGTCCCAGCCGCCGTGCGTTTCGATCCACGAGGTGACGGCGCGGAACGCTTTGTCGCCGCTGTACACCGCGCCGATCGAATTGTCGATGTTGTCGTCGTGGTTGGCCCAATCGACGTCACCGGCCTCGACCATCAGCCAGAAGCCTTCCGCATCGGCAGCCAGCACGTCGAGCGCCGCGACGGCCATCGTGGCCAGGTCGGGGTTCTCGGTTTTGTCGGCGTCGCTGTATTGTTCCTTTTGCCGCTTGGTACCCGGCACGGGATCGTAATTGCCGTCGGCCGTACGGAACGGCAAGTGGCCGTAGCGGACGCCAAACAAGCCCAGGAGCCTGGTGCCCTCGACCAGCGATTGCCGCGCCGCGTCGGCCAGGGCCCGATTGCCCGGCACGCCCGAGGTGCGCTGGACGACCGTGTAGCGCCCGCCGTTGGCATGATCGACCGCCGCCAGGTCATCGGCCGCGAGATATTGATTGCCGGCGACGAAATTGTCGCCCTGCGCCGCGTCAACCAGCTTGATCTCGCCCCAGCCGCCGCCCAGCAGCACGTCCACTCCCGCGAGCGGCTCGTTGGGATGGCTGATTGACGGCCGACCGATCAGGTCACGGGTCAAGTCCTGGAAGTCGTCGCGATTCACGTTGATCGCATAGGTCGCGGCGGGCGTGGCATGGCTGATCGGCACGCTGGTCACGACGCCAATCGCCCAGCCGTCGCGCTGCAGCTCCCACGCCAACGGTTCAACCGGCTTGCCCGCCGCGTCGGTGTTCACGGCGTCGTTCGCCGTCTTGATGCCTGCAAACAGGCTCGTGGCCGAAGACGACGAGTCGGTGAAAGCGTGCATCCGCGCCGCGCTCTTGGAGATCGCATATTCGACGTCGCTCGGCGTCGACCAGGGAGCGTCGCCCGCGAGCATCGCGTCGTATCCGCCGCGCAGCTTGCCGCCCGGGTTGAGCAGCGTTTGCGCGTTCACGTCGGCCAGCGTCCCTTCGTTGTGAGGGCTGGTGACGAAGTAGCCGTAATCGGTCGTCACGCCGCGATAGTCCTGAAAGGCCAACCCGGTGCCGCGCCCTTCGTTGTAGGCCACGCGGCCCGAGTAGTAGATGGCCGCGTTGCGCGTCGTTTGCCAATCCATGCCGTCAAACACCATCACGATCACGCGCTTCTTGCCCGCCGCGATGGCTTGCTTCTGCAGGTGATAGACGTCGGTCTGGTCGAAGTATTCGGCCGCCGGGTTGAGCGTGCCGTCGGGCAGGTAGCCGTACAGCTTTTCGATCCGCGCCGCATCGCGATACGGGCTATGCTCGCCGCGCACCGCGTCGAGCGTGAGACCGAACGTATAGATCGGGATCAAGCGGTTGCTGTGCTGGGCCCAGGCGGTGTACTTCGCCGGATCGGCGCCCCAATGTCCCCAGGTTGCGTGTCCGGTCGACATGGCCTCGGCCTGCATTTGCTTGACGAAATCATCGGCGTGCGCCGTCGCGGCGCAAGTGGCCAGAGTTGCCAGGGCCAGGTGAAAACAGCGTCTCTTCAATCCCATCTCTCGTCCCCATCTCTCGTCTCTGTCCGCAATTCGTGAGGTGACCGCCGAGAGTGTAGCGAATTGCTCGCGGCGGTGGTGTTAGGTCCATATTAGTCGAGCCGTACGCGCCGCCCTAGCGGCCGGACTCGTGGTATGGCACTTGATCGGGTGAATCGCGGCGCGTCTCGCGTCAGCCCTTGATACCGCTGGTGGCCAGCCCCGCGATGAAGGCCCGCTGCGCGAGCAGAAACACGATTACCACCGGCAGTGTGAACATTGCGGCCGCCGCCAACAGCAGGTGAGTCTGACTCGAATAGCTGCTGGTGAACTGCTCGAGGCCATAGGCCAGGGGCAACCTGCGCGGGTCGTTCAGAAGCAGCAGCGGGCTGCTGAAGTCGTTCCACGTGGCGACGAACTGCCACAGTGCCACGGTGGCCAGCGCCGGACGCGCCAACGGCAAGACGATGCGCCAGAAGATCCCCGGTTCGCTGCAACCATCGAGCCGCGCTGCTTCGGACAGCTCCTCGGGGATCGCGCGAAAGAATTGCCGCAACAAAAAAATAAAAAACGCATCGCCGAGAAAGGTCGGCAGGATGATGGCCCACGGCGTGTCGTACAGCCCCAAGCAGCGCAGCAACACAAACCGCGGGATCATCGTCACATGCCAGGGCAGCAGCATGGTGACGACCAGCAATCCGAACAGCACGTCGCGTCCGGGAAACCGCAGGCGGGCAAATGCGTATGCCGCCGGGGCGCACGCCGCGAGGGTGCCCAACACACAGCCCACGCAGAGCACGAGCGAATTGCGCAGGTAGGTCAGATAGGGCATCGAGGTCAGTGCGTCGCGATAGTTGGCCGGCCGCCAGGGATCGGGCCACCAGGCGTAGGGCTCGGCCAGCATCTGTTCGGGCGTCTTGAACGAGGCCAACAGCAGCCACGCCAGCGGCGCTGCAAAGCACGCCGCCAAGGTGCCCAGGACCAGATGTGCGTACCACGGGGGCTTATTCATGCGCACGGCGCACCTCATCGACGCGCAACTGCGCTCTGCGCGACACCTCGGCCAGCACGCGCCGGGGATCGGCGCCGCGATACAGTGCGTCTTCCGCCGCGCGATTGACTTCCAACAGCAGCGTCGCCGCGCCGGGGATCGAAGGTGTCGGCACTTGCGCGTCGCTGGCCGCTTGTTCGATGAACGCCGCAAACAGCGGATGTTCGCTCTGATACCTGGCCAGCACCGGCTGCTTGACCACTTGCGGCGACGCCGGAATCCACCCGCCGGCCACGCACGTCTCGGCCGCGGCCGCCTCGTGCCCGCCGAAGCCCGACCAGAACTGCATAAAGGCCCACGCGCCTTGTGGATTGCGCGCGCCGCGCGGCACGACGAAAAAGTTGCCGTTGACCCAGCCGGCGCTCGTGCACCCGTCGTTGGGCGCCGGCAACGGGACCACGCCGATCCTCGGTGCAGTCTTGCCGGCGGTCTCGGCCGCACGGACCACGGCTTCGATTTCGGCCACGCGCCATTGGCCGTCCATTAACAGGCCATAACGTCCTTCGAGCAACGGAAACGACGAGCCGCTGAAGGCCTGATCGCCCTGGCGGAACGCGGCCACGCGGTCGGCGCCGTACCGGCGGCTGTACGAGGCCATCCACTCGAGGGCCCGCACGATCCGCGGGTCGTCGGCCGTCACCCGCTGCTCGACCGGATCGTAGAAGCGTCCGCCGAAGACGATTCCCCAGGCCCAGAGCCGGCGCGGATCGGGCAGAAAGCCCATCCGCGGGGGCAAGCCCGGCCGCTCGGGCGGGGCGATGCGCGCGGCCAGCGCGTCGAGCTGATCGATCGTCTGGGGGGGCTGTTCGCCGAGCTGCGTCAGCAGCTCGGCGTCGTAATACAGCGCGCGGATGTCGAGCCCGTTGCACAGTGCATAGTAGCGCCCGCGGTAAACGGCCAGTTCCCGGGCCGCGGGAAACAACCAGTCGTCGAGCTGCGCGGTGACCTGCGCTCCGGCGATTTCGTCCAAGGGCACCAAGGCGCCGCGCTCGGCCCAATCGGCGACGATCGGGTCGTCCTGGTTGAGCACGTCGGGCGGATCGCCGCCGGCGACGCTGAGAAAGAATTTCAGGTCGAGATTGTTGCCCGGCACCGCCACGGCGCGGACCAGGTAGCACGGCTGCGCGGCATTGAACCTTGCGACGATCTGCTCGACGACAGCGCGCTCCTTGCCGCCCCAGAAATGCCAGAACACGACCTCGCTGCGCCCCGGTGGCACGGCCGGACGATCTTCGAGCGCGCTCCATGCGGCCGGCACGCCGAGACCGACGGCCAACAGGGCCCAAGCGACGCCGCGCAGCAGCCGTGGGCTCATCGCGCGGCTCCCGAGTAGAAGACCCAGCGCCGCGAGCCGCGGAACAACAGCGCGGTCAGCAGCACGACCACGACGAGCACCGTCCAGGCCATCGCCGACGCGTAGCCCATGTCGAGCTCGCGAAACGCGCTTTGAAACAGGTGCAGCGACAACAGCGACAGCGATCCGGCCGGCGAACCTTGCCCTTGGCTCACCAGATAGACCTGCGTGAACGCCTGCACGGCATGGATCAGGCCCATGATCAGGTTGAAAAAGATGACCGGCGTCAGCAGCGGCAGCGTGACGTGCCGAAACCGGCGGAGCGGCCCCGCGCCGTCGAGTGCTGCGGCCTCGTGCAGCTCGGCCGGCACGTCGGCCAGCGCCGCCAGGTAGACGGCCAGGAAATTGCCCAGCCCCCAGACGCTCATCAGCACCAGGGCGTCTTTCGAACCGAAGCCCCAGGTACCGCGCAGCCAGTCGCCCGGCCAGGCGGCTGTGCGCGGGCTGGTGAACCAGCCGGCCCCGCCCAGGCCGACGCTCCCCAGCAGATGATTGACCAGACCATCACGGGGATCGAGCAGGGCCATCCACAGTAGGCTGGCCGCCACCAGCGGCACGACGCTCGGCAAATAGAACAACGCCCGGTAGACGCTGCGTCCGCGTACGTTCCAGGTGAGCAACGTCGCCAGCCCGACTCCCAAGATGATCGAAAGCGGCACGGAAAGTGCCGCAAAGTAAGCCGTGTTCCAAAGGGCCTCGCCAAACCGCCCGCCGGGGCCGAGTTCACCCCACAGCCGGCGGTAATTGTCCAGGCCCACGAACCGCGGCTGCGACAGCAGGTCGTAGCGGCACAGACTCCACCACAGCGTCGCCAGAAATGGATACGCAACCAGCGCCAGGAAACCGATGAACCAGGGCGCCAAAAACCAGGCCGCCGTGCCAAGTTCGCGTCGCGATTGCCGGGGAAATTGCGCCATAGAACGGGGTAACCGGGCGAGCCGAGCGATGACAGCCTTGGGCGGACCTGCAATCGGCCGAATCGGTACAACCGGGCGCGGTTGCAACCTTTTTGAGCCCTTTTCGCCACATCCGTGCAGTTCGCAAGCTACATGGAGACAGGCCTTAAGGAAATGGCCCGCCCGCCGGTGCGCACCCCCCGGGCGGTCACGCTGTGCCAGCGTGTCACAGCGAGGCGGGTATACCCATGGTAATTCCCAGTAGCAAGAGTTTTCCGGGGAGCAGACGGTTGGCTACACGACCGGCCATGAAACCCCTGAAGGTCAAGAATCCGCGAAGGCCGTTCACGGCGGCGCGCGACGAAAACGGCGTACCGCACATCGAGGCCCGCACCTGGACCGACGCCCTGTACGCGCTCGGCTATTTGCACGCGATCGATCGCCCGACGCAGATGCTGTTTGCCCGTGCCGTGGCGAGCGGGCGCTCGGCCGAGATGATCGCCGACAAGCCGCAGTTACTCGAAACCGATCGGTTCTTTCGCCGCGCGGGCCTCGACGTGTGGCTCGATCGCGAGATCGATCGGCTCGACGACCGCGTGTTCGTCCAGATCACAGCCTATTGCCAGGGCGTGAACGATGGCCTGAAATCGTCGCGCCGGTCGCTGCCCATGTGGGCCGTCGGTTTCGAGCGTCAGCCGTGGACCCAGCAATCGGTGCTGCTGATCTGCAACTTGCTGGCCTTCGGAGGGCTCGTCGTCGGCCAGTTGCAGAACGAGCGGCTGCTGCTGGAACTGGCACAAACGCGCATCATGCCCGAGCGTTTGCGCGAATTGTTCGCACCGCTGTTCGACGATGCCGACTTCGACCTGCTGCGGCAGGTGAAGATCAGCAACCGGTTGTCCGACGAAGCGCTCGAGCTGATTACCGACCTGCCACGCCTGGCCGGCAGCAATGCCTGGGCCGTAGCGCCGACGCGCAGTCGCACGGGCGGCGCCCTGTTGGCCTCGGACCCGCACTTGGAAGTCAATCGCCTGCCGGCCATCTGGTACGAGGCTGTGCTGCGGTTTGGCGGGCGCTATGTGCTGGGCGCGACGTTGCCGGGCAGCCCGTTGGTGGCCGTGGGCCGCACGCCCGAGCTGTCTTGGGGCGTGACCTACTTCAAGGGCGACAACTCGGACTACTTCATCGAGGATTGTCGCCCAGGCGAAACAGCCGACGCGCCCCCGCTGTACCGTCGCGGCGAGCGGTGGCTCCCCTTCGACGTCCGCAAAGAGACGATCTTCCGTAAGGGGCAGGCCCACGAAACCATGCCGGTCTTCTTCAACGACCTCGGCACGCTCGACGCCGATCCCCAGGCCGAAGGTCCAGGCCTCTACCTTTCGACGGCTTGGACCGGGCACCAGGAAGGCGTCGGCGCGGGGCTCGGCGTGTGGCTCGATCTGGTGAGCTGCCCCACGGTGCGCGACGCGATGGATCTCGTGCGCGAGTGCCCCCAACCGACGTTGTCTTGGGTGCTGGCCGATCGCGAGGGGCACATCGGGCGTCAAGCGAGCGGTTGCTTTCCGCTGCGAGCGGAAGGTCACAACGGCATGCTTCCGGTTCCGGCCTGGGATCCTTGCAATCACTGGCAAGGACTCATCCCGACGCATCTGCTGCCGGGCGAATACGACCCGCCGAGCGGGTTCGTCTCGTCGGCCAACGAGGCCTGCAATCCGCCGGACATGCAGCCGCTGGTCACGTTGCCGGTGCCCGATTATCGCAAGCGTCGGATCGACACGCGGCTCACGGAATTGACCTCGGCGACGATCGACGACATGCAGCAATTGCAATACGACGTCGTCAGCACGCAGGCCCAAGACATGGTGGCCCTGTTCCTGCCGCACCTGCCCGAGGGCGATTTGAAGAACCGCCTGGCGAACTGGGATTGCAGCTATACGCCCAACAGTTACGAGGCGACGCTGTTTTCCCGGTTCTATCGCGAGGTGCTGCTCCAAATCTTCGGCACCGATCACGACAGCGGCGGCATCGGTTGGCGGCGGATGTTGTATCTCAGCACCCGCGTCGGCTTTTCCAGCATGGTGATCACGCTGATCGACCGCTTGTTGCACCAGGAGCATTCGCACTGGTGGGAAGGGCACGACAAGGGCGAGCTGATCCGCAAGGCGGCCGAAGGTTTCTCGATCGAGCCCGAGCAGCCGTGGGCCGTGACCAACGCATTTTGTTTCACCAACCGGTTCTTCGAGACGAAGTTCGTCGGCCGGGCGCTCGGTTTTCACACGGCCGAGATGCCCATGCCTGGTTGCTTCGCGACTCCGTTCCAGGGGCATCTGCTGCGTTCCGCGACGCGCGAAACGACGTTCGCCCCCAGCTACCACTTCGTGACGGACATGAGCCGCCAGGAAGCGTGGACGAATGTCCCCGGCGGCACGAGCGAAAGCCGGTTCTCGCGCTGGTACAAGAACGATATCGCGCGCTGGGCGTCGGGCCGGTACAAGCTGCTTTCGCCCGAGTGATTTGCGAAAGGTCCTGGCGTTCCGGTCCTGGCGATTGTGCCGAGGCGCCCCGCGCAAGCGCAACCTGCGCCGCCCCACCGCTCGGCAATTCGGTCCAGAGTCGGGGCCCGTTGTGAGCTAAGGTTTTCCAGCGGCAGGACTTCAAGCGGGCAGTCCAACGCCCCTCTCCCGCCCCACTTGCGCGCACACCAACGGCATCGATGACCGACACCTTGCAATCGCTCGACGGCCTGGTGCAACGCGCCGGGACGCTCTACACCTTGCCGGCCGTGGCCGTCGAGGTGCTCGAACTGACGTGTCGCGCCGAAGTCGACACCTTGCAGCTCAAGGCGACGATCGAACGCGATCCGGCCTTGGTAAGCAAGATCCTGCGCGTCGTGAACAGTTCGCTGTTTGGCCTCAGCCAGCCGGTGCGCGATCTCGGTCAGGCGATCACCCTGTTGGGCATCAAGCCGCTCAAGCTGCTGGTGCTCGGCTTCAGTCTGCCCGACAACCTGTTCACGAACGTGGCCGGCGAGTTGCTCAGCGACTACTGGCGGCGAGCCTTGATCAAGGCCGTCGCGGCCCGCGAGTTGGGCCAGTCCGTATGGCGTGCCCACGGCGACGAGGCCTTTCTCGTCGGCCTGTTGCAAGACCTAGGGCTGCTCGTGCTGATTCAGGAAATCGGCCAGCCCTACATCGAGTTCTTGGCGACCGTGCGCCAGCGTGGCGGCAACCTGCTCCAGTTGGAGCGCGAGCTGGTGGGCTTCGATCACACGCAGCTCAGCCGACAATTGCTGGCCCATTGGAAACTGCCCGAGGTGCTGTTGCGCGGGATCGAGCTGCCCACGAGCATCGAGACCGTGCTGGCCTGGCCCGCGGCCGAGGCGGCGCTGCCGCAAATCGTCTACCTGGCCGAGCTCATGGTGCGCGTGCTGGTCGACCAGCGGCCCGGGGCCCTCGACGAGCTCTTGGACGCCGGCGCGCGATTCCGGCAAGACTTGCATTGCGGCCAACTCGAACGGGTCGCAGCCACGATTCAGGAAAAAGTCGGGCAACTGGCCGGCGTGTTCTCGCTCGAGATGCCGACAGGCGTCGACTATCGCGACGTGCTCGCCCGGGCACATACCCAGTTGGTCTCGGCGGCGACCGATGCGGCCGGCGACCTGCTCCGCGCGCGGCAAGCGGCCGATCGCGAACAAACGGCCGGGTTAAAACTGCTCGACGAAATGCAATCGTTGTCGGCGGCCGTGGCCCGGATCACGCACAAGGCGCCGCCCCGACCGCTCGCTGCGCCAGAGGCTTCTTTCGCGCCGGCGGTCGAACGCCCTGCCCTGGCGACCGTCACGAGATCGCGCCTGCCGCGTGCTGCGAACCTTTCGGGCGAGACCGCCGTGATCGGCCAGTTGACCGCGGCGGCCGCCGCCTGCCGTGCCGCGCGTTGCCCCTTGAGTTTGCTGCTGGTCGAAATCGACCAGTATGCCGCGCTGGCGTTTGCCTATGGGATCGAGCAATGCCAGGCCTGGCAGTCGATGCTTGAAGAAGTCTGTCAGGGCCTCGACGTATCGCAATGCGTAGTGCTGGCGGCGCGCGATGCTCGGCTGGCGGTCGTGTTGCCCGGCGTCGAACGGCGCGGCGCGACCGAGATCGCCGGCGCGATTGCCCGCACGGTGCGCAATTTCGCCCAGCTCGATGCGGGCAAGCCGGCCGTGACGGTCAGCATCGGGGCCGCAGCGGTTTCGATTATCTCCAAGAATTTCCGGCCGGCCGATCTATGGGAAAAGGCCGACCGCTGCCTGTACGGCGCGCAGGCCGCCGGCGGCGACAGCGCCAAGAGCATCGAAATCTACTGATCGCCTTGCCCGGCAAGACCTTTGCGCGGCCGCAGCGTAAGGCCGCGATCCTCGCCGCTAGCCCGTGCGTACAATGGTGTGGTAGGTTAGGCCTCCCCGCAGGCCCGGATGTTCGCCGGATCGGTCGTTGATGAGCATTCCTCCGCACATTGCCAGCTCGAGCCAGTCGGCCGCGCCGACCGATCGCGTGCACCCGTCGCCGTTGCATCCGGCCAGCGGTGTGCATGGCCCAGGGCCTGTTCGCAATCCCTACGAGGGCCTGTCCCTCGAAGAGGTGCTCGGCGAGCGCCGGCAGCCGCCGCGCCGCTGGGGGCTGGCCTTGGCCTTGTTCCTGGCCACCTGCTACACGACCTGGGCCGTGGGCGGCCAGGTGTACATGTTCGGCGTGATGGGCATCCTGCTGACGCACGAGCTGGGCCACTTTTTACAGGCCGTGCGCTACGGTGTACCGGCCAGCCCGCCGTTCTTCATCCCGTTTCCGTCGTTGATCGGCACGATGGGCGCGGTGATCGTGCAATACGACCACCAGGGTAACCGCAAACAACTGTTCGATATCGGGCTCAGCGGTCCGATTGCCGGGTTGATCGTCGCGATCCCGATTGCCGCCTGGGGCATCATGATTGCCCGGCCAGTCGAGGCAGGGCATGCCGCCCTGGCCACGCTTCATTTTGGCGATCCGCTCTTGATCACCTGGCTCACTGCCTGGCTCCGTCCCGAATTGCCCTACGGTCAGGAGCTGTGGATGAATCCGCAATTGCAGGCCGGATGGTTCGGCCTCGTGCTGACGGGTCTGAACATGATGCCGCTCGGCCAGCTGGACGGCGGTCACGTGAGTTATGCCCTGTTTAGCCGCCGCGCGCACCTTCTGGCCCGGGGCGTGCTGATGGCGGCGATCGTCGCGATGGTGGTGTCGAACAACTATTCGTATTCGTTGATGGTGATGCTCGTGCTGTTGATGGGCGTCGACCATCCGCCCACGGCCAACGACGAGCTGCCGCTCGGCTGGACGCGCACCGTGATCGGACTGGCAAGCTTCCTGATCCCGGTTCTCTGCTTTACGCCGGTGCTGATCAGCGAGGCGTAGCCCTTCGATCGATCGATCGGGCGCGTGCGACCTCTTTATCCGCGGCGCCCATAGCGCAGCAGCAGTCCCGCGAGGATCAAGGCCCCGCCGGCCAGGGTCCACCAGGCGGGCACCTCGCCCCAAGCCAGCCACACCCAGACCGGCAACAGCACCGGCTCGCACAGCGCGATCAGCGTCGCCTCTTGGCTGGGCAGGTGTTGCAGTCCGCGGGCAAAGAGCACGTACGGCACGCCCATCTGTAACACGCCGAACGCCGCCAGCACGCCCAGTTGAGCCGGTGATGGCCAAGGGCCGTCGCGCAACACGAACGGCGCCAGCGCCAGCGCCGCGGCCAGATGATTGAGCGCCACGAGCCACACGGGGTGCTCGCCGCGCAAGGCCCGCAGCGAGAGCACGACCACGGCATACGCCACCCCCGCGCCCAAGGCGAACCAGAGCCCCTGCCGGCTCGCGCCGGAGGTGCCTGATTGCAGCTCGCAGGCCAGGATCAGGCCGATTCCCGCGGCGCCGAAAGCGAGCGGCAGGAGATTGCGCCGATCAAACGGCTCGCGCCACACCCACGGTCCCAGCACGAGCACCCAAAATGGTGCGGTGCACTGCAGCCAGATGGCGTTGGCCGCCGTCGTCCGGGCCATGGCCGAAAGGTACAGCACGTTCATGGCCGTGAAGGCCGCGATCATCACCGGCAGCAGCACATGCCAGCGCACGCGCCGCGCGGCGGGAAGCAGCACCCCGGCCGCAAACGCCGCGCGCCAGAAGGCCAGGTACAGTCCGCGCGTCGCCGGGTCCCAATCGTCGAAGATCCGGGCCTTGGCGAACAGTCCGCTCGTGCTCCAGAGCAGCGCAGCCGCGACAACGCACGCCCGCGCGGCCCAGAGGTCGCCGCGATGTCCGGTCGCGGCGGCGTCGTGCGCCGCACTAGGGGCCGGCGAACCGTCGCTCAAGCCAACAGTCCCGGCACGAGGTTGCCGTGAATGTCGGTGAGACGATAGTCGCGCCCCTGAAAACGGTAGGTCAGCCGCTTGTGGTCGATGCCCATCAGGTGCAGGATCGTCGTGTTCAGGTCGTGGACGTGCACGCCGTCGCTGACGATGTTGTAGCAGTAATCGTCGGTCTCGCCGTAGCTGATGCCCGGCTTGATGCCGCCGCCGGCGAGCCACATCGAGAAGCACCGCCCGTGGTGGTCACGGCCGTGGTTGTCGGCCGTGAGCGAGCCTTGGCTGTAGACGGTCCGTCCAAACTCGCCGCCCCAGACGACGAGCGTCTCGTCGAGCAGGCCGCGCTGTGCCAGATCGGCCACGAGCGCGGCGCTGGGCCGGTCGACATCGCTTGCCTGCCCGCGAATCTGCGTGGGCAGGTTGCTGTGTTGGTCCCAACCGCGGTGCATGAGCTGCACGAATCGCACGCCGCGTTCGACCATGCGCCGCGCGAGCAGGCAGTTGCGGGCAAAGCCCCCGTCGACGCCGCTGTCGTTGATGCCGTAGGCCTCGAGCACGTGGGCCGGCTCGGTCGACAGGTCGGTCAACTCCGGCACGCTCGTCTGCATCCGATAGGCCATCTCGTATTGCGCGATCCGGGTATTGATTTCCGGGTCGCCGAACGCGTCGTGCGCCATGCGGTTCAACTCGCCGACGCCATCGAGCATCCGCCGGCGGTCTTCGGCCGCGATGCCCGGCGGGTTCGAAAGATAGAGCACCGGGTCCCGGCCCGAACGGAGCCGCACGCCTTGATGCTGCGACGGCAAAAAGCCGCTGCCCCACAAGCGCGAGAAGATCGGCTGATCGGTCTTATTGCCGCTGCCTTGCGAAATCATCACGACGAAGGCCGGCAAATCGGCGTTTTCGCTGCCGATGCCGTAGCTGAGCCATGCCCCGAGGCTCGGCCGGCCCGGCTGTTGGCTACCGGTCTGCAAGAAGGTCGTGGCCGGGTCGTGGTTGATGGCCTCGGTATTGAGCGATTTGACGATCGCCATGCGGTCGGCGACGTCACCGGTGTGCGGCAGCAGCTCGCTGAGCCAGGCGCCGCATTCGCCGTGCTGCGCGAACTTGAACATCGGCGCGACGCAGGGAAACGATTTCTGGCCCGAGGTCATGCCGGTGATCCGCTGCCCCATGCGGATGCTGGCCGGCAATTCTTCGCCGTGGTGCTGGCGCAACTGCGGCTTGTAGTCCAAGAGATCGATGTGCGACGGCCCGCCCGACATGAACAGGTAGATGACGCTCTTGGCCCGCGGCGGATGATGCAATTTCGGCAAGCTGCCGTGGGTGCCTGGCGTGTCTTCGCTCGTGGCGGCCAGAGCGCGGGCATCGAGCAGCCCGGCCAGGGCCGCGGCGCCCATGCCGCCCACCAGGCCGGCGGCGGTGCGGCCAAACAGTGCTCGGCGCGTGAGCAATTGGGCGTATTCGTGCGGCAGGTTCATCGTCAGGTCCTTCGCTCGCGGCTGCGATGTGCGGCTCGATCAACCGCGGGTCACTGTTTCGTCCAGGTTCAAAATCATGCTGCACACCACGCTCCAGGCGGCCAGCTCGACCGGGTCGACCGGCGCGGCCGCCGATTCGCCGACGTGCAACAATTCCTCGGCGGCTTCGGGCCGGGAGCGATAGGCGACCAACTGCTCGTCGAGCACGCGCCGGAGCACGGCCAGTTCGCGCTCGTCGGGCCGCCGCGCCGTGGCCAGGCGAAACGCCAGCGCGAGCCGATCGTCGACGCCCGGCCCGGCTTCGGTCAGCAATCGCTCGGCCAGCTTGCGCGACGCCTCGACGTAGGTCGGATCGTTCATCAGGATCAGTGCCTGCAGCGGCGTATTCGTTCGTGCGCGGCGCACTGTGCACGTCTCGCGGTCCGGTGCGTCGAACGTCGCCAAAGTGGGCGGCGGGCTGGTCCGCTTCCAGAACGTGTACATCGTGCGCCGGTACAAGTCGCTGCCGTGGCTCTGCGTGTATTCTTGCGCGGTCCAATTCTTGCCGTCCTCGCGCGAGGCCAACTCTTCCCACAGGCCGGCCGGCTGATAGGGCGAAACGCTCGCCCCGCCGATCCGCGGATCGAGCAGCCCGCTGGCCGCCAGGGCCTGGTCGCGAATGAACTCGGCCGGCAGCCGCAGCCGCGAGGCCCGGGCCAGCAGCCGGTTCTCGGGATCGGTCCGATGCGCGTCGGGCGCGACGCGCGACGATTGGCGATACGTGGCGCTCTGCACGATCAGTCGCTGCATGTGCTTCACGTCCCAGCCGCTGCGGATGAACTCCGTGGCCAGCCAATCGAGCAGCTCAGGATGGCTGGGCAGTTCGCCCTGCGAGCCGAAATCTTCGGATGTCTTGACCAGGCCCGTGCCGAAATACATCTGCCAGTAGCGGTTCACAATGACCCGCGCGACCAACGGGTGCGACGGATCGACCAGCCATTGGGCCAGTCCCAAGCGATTCGCCGGCGCGCCGGCCGGCAGCGGCGGCAGCGCGGCGGGCACTCCCGGCGAGACCTTCTCGCCCGGCTTGTCGTATTGACCCCGCATCAAGATAAACGTGTCGCGCGGCTGATCATCGTTCATCACCATCGCCGTGCGCACCCGCTTCTCGGTCTGCTTACGCAGCTCGCGCAGTTCGTTGCGCCGGGCGTCGAGGGCCTGACCCTCGGGCGAGACGTGCTGGCGATACCAGCGCCGCAGTTGGGCCGCCTGCTCGGGCGTGCGCTGATCGATCGGCTTGGCGAGCGTCGCCACGACCGCGTCGGGCGGGCGCTGGCTCGCGCGCGGCTGCACGGCCGAGGTCATTGCCAGCCGCAGCCGTCCGATCGCATGCTGGCCAAACACCGAGGCGAACCGCAGTCGAATGCGCAGCTCGGTGTCCGCGCCGGGCACCAAGGGCGCCGTCGGGTAGAAGTAAGCCGTGCGGTTTTCGTGCTTCGTCCCGCCGTCGACGGCCCAGCCCGTCTCGAGTTTGCCGTCGATCGCCAATGCGATGTCGTAGTCCTGCTGCGAGTAGTCGGCCTCGGCCGCCGCCAGCGCCACGGCTTGGGGCGCCGCATCTGCTGCGCCGGCCGGTGCCGTCTCGAGCTGGAATTCGCTGAGCACGAAGTTGGCGTTGGCCGAACGGCCCGGACCACCATCGACCAGGCTGGGATCGGTCAGCGCCTCGAGCCGGATGGCCGTGAGCGGTTGCTGCGGGGCAGGCACGACTAACTCATAGACTTCCGTGGCCGGGTTTTCGCCGGTGGCCAACAGCGATTGATCGTCTTGCAACGCCAGGTTTGCCCCGCTTTCGGCTCGGGCCCTCGTGGGCGTGAGCACCTGCCATGCGACAGCGCCGGCCGCGAAGGCGGTTTCCCAAGCGGCTTGGGCCGCATCGACTTCGGCCCAGGCATCGTCGAACTGCCGGTCGATTGCCGCAAGTTCCTGGTCAATCCGTTCGAGTTCGTCGTGTTGCTCGGGCGTGGGCACCCGCACCAGCGGCTGGGCATTGCCAAAATTGCCGTCGAGCCCCTTTTCTTTGACCTGGTGGAAAAACGCGTAGAGCTGATAGAACTCGCGCTGCGAGATGGGATCGTACTTGTGGTCGTGGCACTGCCCGCAGCCGACCGACAAGCCCAGCCACACGGCCCCCGTCGTGTTGACGCGATCGACGATATAGGCGTTGTGATACTCGTCGGGAATCGCGCCCCCTTCGAAGTTGATCATGTGGTTGCGGTTGAACCCGCTGGCGACTTGCTGTTCAAGCGTGGCGTTAGGCACCAGGTCGCCGGCCAACTGGTCGATCGTGAAGCGATCGAACGGCAGGTTGGTGTTGAAGGCCTCGATCACCCATTCGCGCCATCGGGTCATGTCGCGGCCCGAGTCGATGTGGTAGCCGTGCGTATCGGCGAACCGCGCGGCATCGAGCCATTCGAGCGCCATGCGTTCGCCGTAGTGCGGCGACTCGAGCAGCCGCGCGACGAGCTGTTCGTAGGCGTCGGGCCGCTCGTCGGCGACGAACCGGTCGACTTCCTCGGGAGTGGGCGGCAAGCCGGTCAGGTCGAGCGTGAGCCGGCGCACGAGCGTCGCGCGATCGGCCTCGGCCGCAGGCGCCAGGGCCCCGGCTTCGAGCCGGGCCAGGACGAAGCGATCGATTTCGTTGCGCGGCCACGAGGCGTTTTGCACGGCCGGCGGCTCGGGACGTTGGGGCGCGACGAAGGCCCAGTGCTCGCGGTATTCGGCGCCTTGGGCAATCCATTCCCGCAACAGCCGCTTCTGCTCGGCGGAGAGCGTCTTGCCGGTCGCCGGCGGCGGCATGCGCAGTTCGTCGTCGGCCGATTCGATCCGCGCGACCAGCTCGCTTTCGTCGGGCTTGCCCGGCACGATCGGCGCGCTGCCCGACTCGCCCGGGGCCAGCGCCGCGTCGCGCCGGTCGAGCCGCAACCCGGCCTTGCGCTCGGCTTCATCGGGGCCGTGGCAGAAGAAGCAGTTGTTCGACAGGATGGCCCGGATCTGCCGGGTGTAATCGACCGCAGCCGACGGCTCGGCCGCCGCCAAGGGCGCGACCCCCAGCGCGACGACCCATCCCCAAACCAGCGTCAACACGCGTCGTTGCATGGTACGTCTCTCGAGGCCCGCGGGCAGGATGAGCAGGCCAATTTCGGCAGGAACTCGACCACGTTCAGAGTAGCCGGAATTGGCCCGCCGAACAAACACGCCGGGGCCGCGGCTTGCGTGGCCGCGCTTCCGGTGCCTAGATTGGTCAACCTGCTGGGGGACAATCGTTTAAGTCGCGCTGAAACCGGAGGAGCACGCGTGGAATCACCGTCGCGGACCGATCGTCGCACGTTGCTGCAAGCCTTGACCACCGGCGCCGGCATGGGCCTGGGCGCCGTGCTGGCCGGTTGCAGCGGCTCGAGCCCTCAAACCAGCGCCGACAGCGCGCCGGCCGCGGGCGGGCGCCGGCTGCGGGCCGCGTTTAGCAACGCCGGGCTGCAGAGCACCTGGTGCAAGCTGGGACGCGACACGGCCGAGCTGTGGGGTCAGCTCTTGGGCGTCGATGTCGAGTGGTTCGACGGTGAATTCGATTCGCAAAAGCAGCGCGAAAAGATCGACCTGATCGTCGATCAAGATTGGGACTTCTGCGCCTTTCAGGCCGTGCAGATCGATTCGCTCGCCGACCCCGTGCGCAAACTCAAAAAGCGCAACATCCCGGTGATCTCGATGGACACGATGCTCGTCGACCGCGCAGCGATGCGTGAGACGGGCGTCTGGCTGCAGGTGATGCCCGACCAGGTGTTCATGGGCGAAAGCAGCACGCGCTATTTGATGGAGAAGATCGGCGGCCGCGGCCGGGTGATCCATATCGGCGGCAAGGACGCCCACAGCGGGGCTCGCGGGCGCAACCAGGGTTTCCTGAACGTCGTGGCCAAGTATCCCGAGGTCGAAGTCATGGGCGGGGGCGTGCGTTGGTGCGATTGGGAAAAACAAAAGGCGCGCAACGCGTTCGAGGCCCTGTTGAACCAATCGAACGAGCCGATTGCGGGGGCGTTCTTCCACAGCGACGACATGGCCCTGGCCTGTGTCGGCGCGGTCCAGGGAACCCCGCACGAACACATGGTCATCACGGCCGTCGACGGTCAGAAAGAAGGTCTCCAGGCTGTGCGCGACGGCATATTGGCCGCCACGACGGTCAATCCCGTCTGCTTGATTCATATGACGGCCCTCGTGGCCGGGCAGTTCATCGTCCGCAACGCCGAGGCGGCCGACACGGTGCCGCTGGAGATCATCACGCCGGGCCCCTTGGTCTCGCGTGAAAGCGGCAATCTCGAGGCCATGTTCTTCCTCGCCGACCCGCGCCACTGTCTCGTCTAGCCCGTCGCCAAGCACCAGGCCTGCCGCAGCCGTACGCATGTCGCCCGTCACTGCACCAGCTCCGTTGTTAGCGTGCCGCGGTATCGGCAAGCGTTTCGGGGGCGAAACGGCGCTCGCCGGCGTCGATCTCGATTTGCATGCCGGCGAGGTCCACGGTCTGGTCGGCAGCAACGGCGCCGGCAAGAGCACGCTGATGAAGATCCTGGCCGGTGCCCTGCCTGACCACGAAGGCACGATCGAGCTGTCCGGGGCGCCCCTGCGGTTGACCGGCCCCCAGGACGCGCTGGCCCACGGCATCGCGATGGTCTACCAGGAGCTGTCCGGCATCGGTCAGCTCTCCGTGGCCGAGAATCTCTTCCTGGGCCGGCAGCCCACGGCCTTCGGCGGGCGCATCGATTGGCGCGGCATGCGCCGCCGGGCTCGGGAGTATCTGGCCGAACTCGAGATTCAGATCGACGTCGACCAGCGGCTCGATCGTTGCCCGTTGGTCGTGCGGCAAATGGTCGAGATTGCCCGGGGTCTGCACAGCGGCGCGCGGGTCCTCATCCTCGACGAACCGACGAGCGCCCTGAGCCCGCCCGAGACGCGGCGGCTGTTCGACCTGGTGGGCCGGCTGCGCCAGCGGGGCGTTGCCATGGTGTTCATCAGCCACTTTATCGAAGACGTGCTGGAGATCTGCGACCGGGTCACCATCTTGCGCGACGGCCGCCGCATCGAGACGACGCCCGCTGCGCAGTTGGACAAGCACTATGTGATCCACACCATGCTCGGCCACCGGCTCGATACGGCCGAGGTAGGCTACGAGACCGCCACGCGGCTGCCACCGCGCACCCCGGCGCCACCGGCGCTGGCGGCGCGCGCGGTGGCGCGGCAGGGAAGCTTTGCCCCGGTGTCGCTCGAAGTCGCGCCGGGCGAGTGCTTAGGCTTGTACGGCTTTGTCGGCGCCGGTCACCAGGAGCTGGCCCAAACCTTGGCCGGCGGACTCGAGCCCGACGCCGGAACCATCGAGGTCGACGGCCGGCCGCTGGCCCCGGGGCGACCCGATCGAGCGATTGCCCGGGGCGTCGTCCTGGTCGGCGCCGATCGATCGAAGACGTTGTTTCATCGTGCCGAGATCTACAAGAACGTGACGCTCGCGCATTTGCGCGCGGCCGTGGGCAATTGGCTGTGGCGGCGGCGCGAAGAGCAAGTCACCGCGCCGCTCTTGGCGCGCGTCGGTTGCCGGCCGGCGCTGCCGCGCTTGGCCGTCGGCAACCTGTCGGGCGGCAATCAACAAAAGGTCGTGCTGGCCAAATGGCTGCTGGGTCCGGTGCGCGTGCTGGTGCTCGACGAGCCCACCCGCGGCATGGACGTCGGCGCCAAGGACGAGATTATGCGCCTGGTCGGTCAGCTCAAGGCCTCGGGCACCGGCGTGGTGCTGGCCTCGATCGAGCCCGAGCTGCTGTTGGCCCAGGCCGATCGGATTTGCGTTTTTCGGCGGGGGCAATTGACCCACGAGTTTGTCGACGCGACGGTCGACAAGGCCACGCTGATGCGCCACGCTTGAGCACCCATGACGATGGAATCCCTCCCCACTGAGCCTGGTGAAGCACAGCCGCGAGCCGCGGCGCGCTGGTGGCGGTGGTCGCCGCGCGACATTGCGCCGCTGGCCAGCCTGGCTGTGCTGATGGTGTTTTTCCTGCTGGCGACCGACAACTTCCTGAGTCAGGCGACGCTGGTGCAGGTGCTGCGCCAGGGGGCCGTGCTGGGGATCGTCGCCGTGGGGCTGACCTATGTCTTGCTCTGCGGCGAGATCGACCTGTCGGTCGGCATGGTCGCGCTCTGGGCCGCGAGCTTTTGCGGTTGGCTGTTTGCCCGCTGGATCACCGGACCCGGGCACGCTGAAACCGCATCGGGCGTGGCACGCGTGCTCCTGCTGCCGTTGGTTTCGTGCCTGGCGTTCGGATTGGCGACCGGCCTGCTCACCGTTTGGGCCCGGCTGCCGAGCTTCATCATCTCGCTGGCCATGATGAACGTGGCGGCCGGCATGTCGCGCTGGCTGACCGAAAGCGAGACATTTCGTGTGCCCACGGTCCTGGGACAACTGGGCAACGAAGGGATTCCGTTGTCGGACGTTCGCGAGCTGCCGTACAGCGCGTTGCTCGCCGTCGGCGTGTTCGTGGTGGGCCACGTCGTGCTCCAGCACACGCGCTTCGGTCGCTACGTGTACATGACCGGCGGCAATCGCGAGGCCGCACGACTGGCCGGCGTGCAGACCAGCACAATCGTCGTCGCCTGCCTGGCGATCAGCTCGGTCACGGCGGGGCTCGGCGGGCTGTTGAATGCCGGCCGGTTGGGCAGCGTCAGCCAGGACCAGAATGCCGACCTGCTGCTCGACGCCGTGGCCTGCGTTGTACTCGGCGGCACGAGCCTCTTTGGCGGCGAAGGCAGCATGCTCAAAACGGCGATCGGCGTGATCACTTTTTCGGTCCTCGAAGTTGGCCTCAACCAGGTGCAGTGGATCGAGGATCTGGCTCGCCCGATGCTCCTGGGCACGGTGTTGCTCGTGGCACTGGTCGTCAACGGGCTGTTGGCCAAACGGGAATAGCCGCGTGGCCGACGTCTCCACCCCACGCCCCTGGACGCAACTGCGCGACGACGCATTGGCCATCTGGCAAGCCGGTCTTGCGGCGGTTCGTTCCGAGCGCCTGATGCGCGACGCCGTGGCGCTCGACGGTTCGCTGTTGACCGTGGGCGACGACGTGATCGACTTGACGCGCATCGAGCGCATCGCAGTGGTCGGCGCGGGCAAGGCGGGCGCCGGCATGGCAGCCGAACTCGAAGCGATCCTCGGACCGGAACTCCTGGCGGCCAAACGGGTCCAAGGCTGGATCAACGTGCCGGCCGATTGCGTGCGGCCGCTCGCGGCGATTCATTTGCATGCGGCCCGTCCGGCCGGGGTGAACGAACCGACCGCCGAGGGCGTATCCGGCGCCGAGCGGATTCTCGAGCTGGTTGCCGGCCTCGGGCCGCACGACCTGTGCCTGTGCCTGATCTCCGGTGGCGCGTCGGCGCTGTTGCCCGCCCCGGCATCCGGCATCACGCTGGCCGACAAGCTGGCGCTCACGCGACATCTCAGCGGCGCCGGTGCGAACATCGCCGAGCTGAACATCGTTCGCAAGCAACTCAGCCGTATCAAAGGGGGCCGGCTGGCGGCCGCCTGCCGGGCCGGGCAATGCGTGAATCTGGTGATTTCGGACGTCTTGGGCGACCCGCTCGACTTGATCGGCTCGGGACCGACGGTGCCCGACCGTTCGACGCCGGCCGACGCCCTGGCGATTCTGGAACATTATCGAGCCCACGAAGCTGGGATCGGCGCCCCGGTCTTTGAGCTGCTGCGTTCGGCGCAAGGGCGACCTGCGCCGCGCGTCACGGCGCGGGTGGCCAACCACCTGATCGGCAACAATGCCCGGGCTGTCGACGCGGCCGGTGTCGAAGCGGTCCGTCGCGGCTATGCCTATCTGCTCGAGGCCGCAACCACGCTCGAGGGCGAGGCCGACGACATCGGGCGCGCGCTGGCGCGGCGGGCCTTAGTGATGCGCGCGGGCCCCGGGCCCGACTGTCTCATCAGCGGCGGCGAGCCGGTCGTCAAGCTGGCCCCAGTCTCCGAGCGCGGCCGCGGCGGCCGCAATCAGCAACTGGTGCTGGCCGCGCTCGTCGATCTGCTCGCAGCTTCGCCCGGTGCCAGGCACGCCATCGAAGGCATCGCACTCCTCTCCGGCGGCACCGACGGCGAAGATGGCCCGACCGACGCCGCCGGGGCATGGCTCGACGAGTCGTTGCCCGACGCGATCCGAAACCGCGGGCTCGACCCGCGCGAACACTTGCGGCGCAACGATGCGTACCCGTTCTTCGACCAGACGGGCCATCTGCTCAAGACCGGGCCCACGCACACGAACGTGTGCGATTTGCGCGTCGTATTGGTCGACCGCCGGGCCAATTAGCCTCTGAGCAATGAACGCTGCATTGCGCGGCGCGCTGATCGAAACGATTAACCCCCAGCAATTCGCCGGGGGTTAATGACGGGAGCGACAAGCTCGATCCAGCGATTGCCGGGCCGTTCAGTCCCACCACCACTGGCCGTCGGCCAGTTCGAGTTTGACTTGTTCGTAGGCCTGGCCCACGGCGCCGTCTTCATCGTCGATGACGTGCTGAGGGGTCAGAGCCTGCTCGGCCTCGATGTGCACGCCGCCGCCGACGGGCGTCAGCAAGCGGTTACCGCGCCAGACGCTCGTGCAGACCGTTTCGACCTGCACGGGCGTCGTATAGGTCTCGACGGCGAATCTCTGCTCGTCGCCGAACACCGGCAGCGACCAACGGGCTTTGCCGTAGTAGTCTTCGGCCTGAATGAATGCCGCCGCCACGGCCAGGTCGATCAGGTTGCGCAACTGGGCATACACGGGGCTCTTGGCCGCCAACTGGCTGTACTTCTTCGTGAAGCCCGTAACGAACATCTCGCTGGCCCGGTCGGCCGAGTTCGACGAGGAGCGGGCGCCATCGGCCCCGACGACCTCGTTCTCGCCCACGAGCTTCACGCCGTCGCCGACCAGTTGCATGGCCAGGCCGTCGCCGGCGCTCTTGACGCATTGATAATCCGGCACGAAGTACCAGCGCTGGATCGCATTCCGGGCCGAGGCATTGGCCTTGTCGACATAGCTGGCCAGCTTGATCGGCGGCTTTTCCAAACCGATGCCGATCAGTTTCATCCGGTAGTCCGCTTCGACCATCACCTGAGCGAAGTGGGTCGCAGGCGGCACGCCGATCACGCTCACCTGTTGCAGGCCCAGGCTTGTCCGCAGGCCATCGACAATCATCTGCGTGTCGTTGGGCGTCGCGTGGCTGCCGACCTCGGCGAGAAACTGCTGCATCCGCTGCAACCCTTCGCGCGTCGGATCGATCGAGCAGCCGATCACGGTGTTCGATTTCTTGTTCGGTGGATACATCCGCAAGGCTACGATCAGGTCCTGCAGCTCGACCGTCGGCCGGCCCGACTCGATGCCGCAGACGCGCCCCGCCGGATCGGCGGACCAGGCCTCGGCCGGCCCGGCCAGCACGATGTCGCGCGTCGCCGGATAGTAGAAGACGAACTCGACCCGCGTCAGGCCCGCCAGGTTGAGCATCTCGGAAGTCGGCCGCAGCCCTTCGTCCAGGCGCTTGGCCAGCGCCGCTTCGAGCCGCGTGAGCGAGACCATCCGCCGCGGGCTCGATTTGGCCACGTCGGCCGCGAGCGTGGCCCGCGCTGCCGCCGTGCGTTCGCGCATCAGCACCCCGCTGGGGTCATCGATGTATTGCGTCCGCAACAAGCCTTGCGCGTCGACGACGACACCGGCAAAGCTGCCGGCGGTCTGGCCGTAGCCGCGTGACGGGCCGAGGATCGCCACGGCGGCTACGACCAGACCGACCAGAGAGAAGTTCGACCAAGTGGGGCGACGCATACGGCCACGCTCTCCTGTTCCGACCGGTGTCCGGTCGCTCCCAAGGGCCGGACGTCGCCGCGCACGCGCGTGGCAAACCTCCGAACAATTGGGAGCGCTCTTGGGCAGTTCATGCGAGCTGCCCGAAAGAAGTGCGGGCAGCCGGGCCGTAAAGGCTTACGTTTGATGGTAATTGGGCAACCTGGGCAAGGCAAGAAACCCGTACCGCCCAGGTGCATCATTTCCGCGGCAAACGGCTCGGTTTCTGAGTCACCGCTGCGTCGCAGGAGTGCGATTATGCCGGTTTTGAGGCCGCACGCGCAAGTGGTTCGGCGGCAAGTGAATACCGAGTGCTCCGTCGGCGGATCTCGACCTGCACTTCGAACGACGACCGCGCGCTAGTTGCGTGAGCCCGCGTAGCCGTTGCGGCGCGGTGGTCCGGCGCCGTTGGACGGCATGGGCTTCGATTGAAACGTCACATTGCCGGGCCCCAGGAGTTCGTCGACGCGGCGGCGCATCTCGACACCCGGCGCGATCCGCAGCTTGCCGGCTCCCAGCGCCATTCGCACGCCGTCCTCGAACACGAGCACCAGCTTGAGCAGACAATCGCCCGGGTAGCCCCGGAGGATTTCATAGAGCTGTTCGAGCGCCCGGGCCCCGTCTTCGCTCTCGTGCACGCGGACGATCATCTGGTGACCGAGCCGCGAGTCGGCCTCCTCGATCGGGATCAATTCGTTGACGATGAAATTCGCCTCGTCGCTGCCGGGTCGTTTGTCGATCACGCCGCGGGCAATCACGATGCGATCCGCCTCGACGAGCGTACCGTGCTGGGTGAACTCCTCGGGCCAGAGGATGCAGCGCATGATGCCGGCCGCATCTTCCAAGTCGAACATGGCATAGCGCGTGGCCGTGCTGCCGGGCCGAGGGTTCTTCGTGTTGCTGAACTTGATCGACGCGATCACGCCGCCGAGCACCACGTCGGTGCGGTGGGCCAGCGCCGCCGCGGCCGTGGTCGATTTGCAATAGGTCGACAACACGGCTTCGTGTTCGGCCAGCGGATGGCTGCTCAGATAAAAGCCGAGCACCTCCTTTTCGCTCGCCAGGCGCTGCCGCTGTTCCCACTCGGGCACGTTCGGCAAGTTCGCCGTGCGCTGCGGCGTGGGGTCGTCATCGACCAGGTCGTCGAACAGCCCCTTTTGACCGGCGCGGCGGTCGGCATGCACGGCGGCCCCGGCCTGCATGGCCTTTTCGACGACGGCCGCCAGTTGCGCGCGGTGAACGCCGAGCGAATCGAACGCGCCGGCCTTGATCAGAGCTTCGATCGTGGCGCGATTCACCGCCTGCGGATCGACCCGGTCGCAGAAGTCGAACAGGCTGACGAAGGGTCCCTTTTCCTGCCGGGCCTTCTGGATGGCCGCCGCCGCAGGGCCGCCACAGCCTTTGATCGCGGCCAGGCTGAAATGGATCTTGCCGTCGGCCACGGTGAAATCGCCGCTCGAATGGTTGACATCGGGCGGGACGACTTCGATCCCCATCCGGTGGCAATCCTCCATGTGCTCGACGAGCTGGTCCTTCTTCTTGAAGTTGCGGCCCTGGATGTCGCCCGAGAGCAGCGCGGCCATAAACTCGACCGGGTAATGCGCCTTGAGATAGGCCGTCATGTAGGCGATCAGGGCGTACGCGGTCGAATGGCTCTTGTTGAACCCATAACCGGCGAACTTCTCAATCATCGCGAACAGCTCGACGGCGTCGCCCTTGCTCAGCCCCTGGGCCGTGGCGCCGGTGATGAAGGCCTCGCGGTACTTGGCGATGTCTTCGAGCTTCTTCTTGCTGATCGCCTTGATGCACGAATAGGCGTTGGCCAGCTTGATTTGGCCCAGGCGATTGAGAATCAGCATCACCTGTTCCTGGTAGACCATCACGCCGTGGGTCTCTTCCAGGACGTCCTTCATCACCGGGTGCTTGTATTCGGCCTTGGCCCGACCGTGCTTCACCTGGATGTAGTCGTCGACCATCCCACCCTCTAACGGGCCGGGGCGGTACAAAGCGTTTGTCGCGATGATGTCGCGGAAGTGGTCCGGCTTCATCCGCTGCAACAGATCGCGAATGCCGCCGCTTTCGAGCTGGAAAATGCCCTTCGTCTCGCCACGGCACAACAGGGCGAACGTCTCCGGGTCGTCGAGCGGAAACTTCTCGGGCACCACCCGCTGGCCGGTCGTTTGCTCGATCAGCTCGACGGCCTTCGAGAGGATCGTCAGGTTGCGCAGGCCCAGGAAGTCCATCTTCAACAGGCCAGCCCGCTCGACGTCGCCCATCGAGAACTGCGTGATGACTTCGTCTTTGTCTTTCACGCGGCACAGCGGCACATACTCGACCAGCGGCCGGTCGGCGATCACCACCGCCGCCGCGTGGGTGCCGACGTTCCGCGCGAGGCCCTCGATCTTCTTGGCCAGGTCGAGCAGCTCGTGGATCTCGGCGTTGGTTTCGTAGAGCTTTTTCAGCTCGGGGCTTTCGTCGATCGCCGCCGCCAGCTTGATGCCCAGCGTCTCGGGTACCAGCGCCACGACGGCATCGACCTGCGGCAACGGCATCCCCAGCGCGCGGCCCACGTCGCGGATCGCGGCCCGCGCCGCGAGGGTGCCGAAGGTGCCGATCTGAGCGACGTTTTCCGCGCCGTACTTCTTCTTGACGTAATCGATCACCTCGCCGCGACGATCTTTGCAGAAGTCGATGTCGATATCGGGCGCCTCGAGCCGGTTCTCGTCGAGGAACCGCTCGAACAGCAGGTCGTAGCGCAGCGGGCAGACGTGGCTCAGACGCAGCGCGTAGGCCACGATCGAGCCGACGCCCGATCCACGGGCCGTCGCCGGAATGTCGCGTTCGCGGGCAAACCGCACGAAGTCCCAGACGATCAGAAAGTAGTTGGCGAACCCCAGCGTGTTGATCACCTGCAGCTCGCGGTCCAGGCGCTCACGCACTTCGGAGGCCAATTGACCGTCGGTCCAGCGCTCGGGCACGTCGGCATACCGCTCGGCCAGCCCGGCCAGACACAACTCGCGCAGATAATCGGCCGAGGTCTTTTCCGGGGGTAGCGTGAAGTTAGGGAAGTGCCGTTTGCCCAGCTCCAGGTCGATATCGACCGAGTCGGCGATCTCCTGGCTGCGGGCCACGGCCTCTTCGAGACCCACGAACGAGTCATACATCTCGTCGGGCCCGCGGAGGAAGAACTCATCCCCCTCCATCTTCAGCCGGTCGGCGTCGGTGCGGAATTTGCCCGTGTTGATGCACAACAGCACGTCTTGCGCCACGGCGTCTTCGCGGCGGACATAGTGCGCGTCGCTCGTGGCTACGAGCGGCAGTCCGAGCCGGTTGGCGACTTCGACCGCGCCCTCGAGAGCGAGCCGCTGGATTTCCAACCCGTTGTTCTGGATCTCGACGAAATACCGCTCGCCGAACAGCTTGCGGAACCAGCCGGCGATCTCCATCGCCTCTTGGAGATTCAGCTCGGGGTCGCCGCCCCGCAACAGGGCGCGGCTGAATTCGCCCGAGACGCAGCCGCTCAGACAGATCAGGCCCTCGTGATGGGCTTCGAGCAGATCCTTGTCGATCCGCGGTTTGCGATAGAAGCCTTCGAGATAGGCGCTCGACGCGAGGCGGATCAGGTTCTTGTAGCCCGTCCGGTTTTGGGCCAGCAGTGTGAGGTGATAACTACCTTCCTGCAGCGAGCTGGCATCCTTGTTGAACCGGCTTCCCGGCGCGACGTAGGCCTCGTAGCCGATGATCGGATTGATGCCGCCTTCCTTGGCCTTGCGATAAAACTCCAGCGCGCCGTGCAGATTGCCGTGGTCCGTCAGGGCCAGGGCGTCCATCTCCAGCTCTTTGGCCCGTTTGACCAGAGCGCCGATCGGGCTGGCCCCGTCGAGCAGGCTGTAATGGCTATGGCAATGGAGGTGAACGAACCGGCGACTGGTCATGGCATCCTCTCACACGCGCGTCGCATCAGGAGTCCCACAGGTTGGCGGCGGGGACCTACGCTGCTAGCCGGATACGTGATTCTACTGGAGCGCCGGGCCACGACAATTCGCCACATGGCCACGCGGTTTGACACTCGGTCGCGTCGCCGGTATGGTCGCTCCGCAATCGAGGGTTCTTTTCCCTGCAGCAGGTTTTCTCTCAACAAACCCGCGGCTGTCGGCGGTCGCCAGGCCGCCGGTCGGCGGCAAGCCTGCGATGGAAACTACGGAAACGATTGGCGAGCCAGGTGCAGTCGCCGCATCGCGCCGCGGGGCCGCGTTGGCGCTGTCCACCGGCATCGTCGGGCTCGTCTTGGCGATCGGCTACCTGTGGTTTGTCGCACAGTACGATCCGGACGTCGCATTTCTGCCCCGGACCTCGACTGGAAAATGGATCGTATTTCCATCTTCCATGTGGCTGGGGCCCAAACGTAGCGACGGGTTTTCCACCACCTATCGACGCGCGCTGGTCGTGGCGGCCACGCCCCGGAGGGCGACTTTATCGTGGCGAGCCTTTCGCCAGGCACGTCTGCTCGTTAACGGAATCGAGGTCAATCTGCCGGTACCACCCGGCGACCGTTGGAAGGTCGAACAAACGGTTGACTTGCCGCCCTTGCATAACGGGGAGAACCAACTGGTCGTCGAGGTCACCAACCCGGACGGCCCGGGGGCATTGTGGGCCGACGTTGCGGTGGACGACACGCACGTCGTGACCGACGAACAGTGGCGCGTGACCTATGCGGGTTCGCTCGAAGTCGACGCAGTCGCGGCAGACGCGCTGCGACCGCCACATCCGCAAAGCGACGACTGGCGGCCGCCGACGCCCTGGGAGGCCTTGACCAGCCAGGCCGGGCTGTTGGCCGGACTCGTGGCCGCCGTGTTGATCGTGACCTGGAACCTCACGTCGGGGCCGCAGCCGGCCCACCGATCCTGGCTCCATTCGGCGGCGCTGTTGTGGCTCGGCGGGAGCATCCTCTGGGGCGGCATCTTCCTCAACAATGTCTGGCGCATTCCGGCCGAGATGGGATTCGATGCCGATGACCACCTCGATTACGTCCGCTACGTGTTGGACCACGGGCGGCTCCCCCTTGCCCGCGACGGCGCCGAGATGCACCAGCCGCCGCTGTTTTACGTCACTTGCGCAGCGATCGTGGCGGCGGCCGGTCACTCGCTCGACACCGAGACGGGATTGCGCGTGGCCAGGCATTGGCCCCGGGCGCTCGGTCTGCTGCACTTCGCGCTGGTGTTTGCCACTCTGCGTCAACTGTTTCCCGGCCAGACGCGGCCCACGGTCTTCGGCTTGCTCATCGCGCTGGGGTTGCCGGTGCACCTGTTCATCTTTCAGTATGTGACGAACGAAGCGGCCGTTGCTTGCGCCTCGGCGGCTGCGCTCTATGGTGCGGTTCGACTGCTCACTGCCGAGACGGCTGGCTGGCGCAGCGGCCTGCTGCTGGGGCTCGGCTTAGGGGCCGCGATGTTGAGCAAGGTGACGGCCATCGTGTTGTTGCCCGCCGTCGTCGCCGCGAACGTGTTGCGTCTGATCCTCGCGAGACGCTGGACGTTTCGTGATTGGGGGGCCACCGTGGCGCTGCCGCTCGTTGTTTGCGGCGCCGTGTCGGGCTGGCACTATGCCCGCAATTGGTGGCATTTCGGTACGCCCCTGGCCCGACAAATCGATGTCGCCGAATTGGACGCCTCGCAGTTCTGGAAGGATCCGGGCTATCGCACGTCGCAGGATTTTCTACGCTTTGGCTCCGTGCTGCGCGCGCCGTTCTTTGCCGGCTTTCAATCGGTGAACGACGCACTGTACTCGACTTTTTGGGGGGACGGCCGTTGCGGAGGACGCGGCGCGATCGAACGGCGCACGCCCTGGAATTATCGCTTGATGTCGGCCGGCTACCTGACATGCCTGATCCCTGCGGTGTTTGTCTTGGCAGGTTTCGTGGCGACCGTGGTACGCTTCAGCCGGCGCCCCGAGCCGATCGATGCCTTGCTGTTGCTCGCGTTGGCGTGCATGGCGTTGGCACTGGCGTTCGAATGTCTCGTGCATGCATACATCACGGTCACCAAGGCCTGGTACACCATGCCGGTCGTGGTGCCTTTCATCGCTCTGGCCAGCCGTGGCGTGGAGCTCGTCGCCCGTCGTGGACGCCTGGCGACGTCCATCTGTGTGGCGCTCCTGGGAACCTGGTCGTTGGCCAGTTGCCTGGCGTTCAGCGTGATTGGCGATGCCGAGGAGACGCTCGCGGCTGGGATCGATACGGTCTTCGACACGGCCCTCGACCTCAAGCAATGGAAGCAGGCCGACCAATTGGCGCGCGATGGCCTCAAGCTGCGGCCCGACTCGGCCCTGATCTACTACCGGCTGGGCGAGATCTGCGCGGCGACCCATCGGCCCGACGAGGCGCTCGACGCGTTTCAACGGGCGCTGCGCTTGCGGCCCGGCTGGCCTCCGGCGCAGCGCGAGCTCGCGCGCGGCTTGCGTCTCAGGGGTGAATTGGACGGTGCCGAGCGCTACGCGCGCGACGCCTTGCGCGCCAATTCCCATCCCGAAAACGCGCTCGTGCTGAGTGACATCCTGGCTCGCCAAGCGCGCTTTAGTGAAGCCGAGGAAGTCTTGCGTCGATCGCTGATCGTCGATCCGTACGAGCCGCACGTCTACGTCGAGCTCGCGCGATTGGCGCTCGCGACGGACGATCTGAATCGAGCCTCGCAATGCGCCCAGTGGGCTCGACAGGTCGGCGGGCCACGCGAACGCTATCAGTTGATGGTCGCCGAGTGCCTGATCGCCAAGGGGCAATGGCTCGAGGCCTTGGAGTTGTACCGGCAACTGCAACCGCCGGACACGTTTCGTTGCGAGGTCCGGCTGGCCGAGGCCTGGCTGCTGGCGACGGCCGACGACGAGTTCGTCGATGCGGGCCGTGCGCAGGTGCTGTTCGATTCTGCCTTGCCCTATGTCGACCCGAACCGATTGGATGTCCGGCGCGTCGAAGCAGCGGTGGCCGCGGCCCACGGCGCGTATCGCCGGGCGCAGGAGGTGGTCGACGCGGCCATCGCATCGGCTCGCGAAGGGCGGGCGCTGTGGTATCCCACCCAGCGGCAGCTTGCGGCTGACCAAGCAAACTATCAACAGGAACGTCGGGCCAGCGCCCGTCTCCGGTCGGCGGAGCCTCCTGTTGCACCGTGACGGGGGCCGGACATCAAGACCCCATCGGGCCGGCCTGCCGAACCGGCTATAATGCCTGCTGTGCGGGACGTTCCCGGCCACGCTTCCTTTCTGCAGCAGGTGTTCTCTTGGCGAAACGGGCGGCTGTCCGCAGCGAGCCAACCGCCGCGGCTTCGCGCGCGCCACGCCCGCGCCGCCGCGCTCAAATCGTGCTGGCCCTCGGCTCGCTGCTGGTGACGCTCGCGGTGTGCGAGCTGGTCTTTCGGCTGCTGGGCCTGGGCGTTCCCGTGCGGACGCATCGCACGCAGTCGTTTCGCACGTCCGATGGTCCGCACCTCGCGGCGCGCGGCGCGTTTCTGCCGCTGTCGATCAGCCGTACGCAGTACTATTCCGATCCGCGCAACTATTTCGGCCAGGATCGCACGATCCTGTACATCTTCAACTCGGCCGGTTTTCGCGACCTGGAACGGACCGTCCACAAGCCGCCGGGGATCTACCGCATCCTGGCCCTGGGCGATAGTTACCTGATGGGCCAGGGCGTTCGGCCCGAAGATTTGTTCTCGACCCAGCTCGAGCGCCAGATGAACACCGGCGGCTGGCCGCGCGAGGTCGAGGTGCTCAACACGGGGATCGCGGGCCTGAACACCAAGACCGAGCTGGAGATCCTCTCCACGCGGGGCATGTGGTACGACCCCGACCTGGTACTGGTCAACTTTGTCCTCAACGACGTCGAGGACCCCGAGTTTCCGGCAAGACGCCCGGTCGAGTTTTACCGCGAATACGGCGTCAACGCGCTCGACTCCGACTGGCTCTCGCGTTACTCGCGGCTGTGGTCCTGGACGCGCGGCAGCCTGCGCAAGGCAATCACGGGCCGCATGTACGTCGCCGATTGCCTGGCCGACTTCGAGCAGGACAGCGAGAAATGGCGCCGCTGCCGCGATAGCCTGCTGGGCATTTTTCGCGTGGCCCGCGAGCACCAGGTGCCCGTCATGGTGGTGATCTTTCCCTTTTTTCATCAGCTCAACGGCGCTTACCCGTTTCAGGCGCTGCACGAGCGCGTGGCCGAGGTCTGCCGCGAGGCCGGCGTCAGCTATCTCGATCTGCGCGCGGCGTACGGCGCCTATGCGGGCCCCGAGCTTTGGGTGGACCCGACCGATCAACATCCGAACGAAGTGGCCCACGCGATTGCGGCCCAAGCGATCGACAAGTTTCTCCGGTCTCACCAGGCTGAGTTGGCGCCGGATTCCCGGCCGGCGCCGCTGCATACCGAGCAAGAGGAGCCGCTGCTGCAGGCGAAGTTTCGGATCGTCGGATTGCGCGGCGAGCTGAGCGCCGATGGCCGTGCGCTGTCGTTCGCCGGTCTCGCGGCGTACGACGGCGATTTTCGTTTGTTGCACGATTACTGGCACGCACTCGGCGACCTGGAGACGCTCGAGCTGCAAGACACGCACGCCGGCGAAGTCACGTTTCGCAGGGTTGTCGGCGAACTGCCCAAACTGCGCGAGCTGCACGTCACCGCGGGCACCGTCTCGCCACAGTTGCGCGCCGAGCTGATCGCAGCGCGGCCCGGGCTGAAGATCGTCGAGCATCCGCCGCGACCGCAGCCGGCCAAGAAAGCGAAATAGGCCGGCCGGCTGGTCGCGAGGTTCGCGAACGCCAGGCTTGGCAGCGCCGCCGGCCTCGTAGCGGCGGCCACGAATGACGCGACCGCTACTCCGGCCGCTCAGGGTCGGCCACTTCGCGCAGGTACTTGGCCAGCCTGCCCTGCAGTTCCAGCAGGCTTTGCCATTGGCGCACCTCGAGCGTCACTTGCTCCGCGCCTTCGACCGTGCGCACCGAGCCGAGCAGGTTGCGCAGCCGCAGGTGCAGATACTCCAGCAGCTCGGAGAGCTGGGCGGCCTGGCCGGGGCTCAAGTGCTCCGGCAGCTCGGGCGGCTGCGGCGCGTGAAGCGTGACATGATCGGCCGCCTGCTCCGAGTAGTTCAACTCGAAATCGAGTGAGAGGCCGCCGTCGGCCGGCTGGTCTTTGTCGGCGGCGCGCGGCTCGGGCGGCGCGCCGCGCAGCGCCGCCAAGCGACCGGCGATTTGCCGTGGCGAGCCGAACACCAGCACCGAGCGCCCCACGGCGATCATGTCGCCATAGCGCAGGATGCGGAGTTGAATGTCCTCGCCGTTGACCTTGGTGCCGTTGGTGCTTTCCAGGTCGGTGAGGACGAACTTTTCGTGATCTTCCTGGATCTTCAGATGAAACCGGCTGACGCGTTCGTCGTTCAGTTGGATCGTATTGCCTTCTTCGCGCCCGACCGTGACGGGAGTCGCCAGTTGCTCGAAGACGCGGCCGCGATCCGCGCCGTCAATCACTTGAATCGTGATCGCACCCATCGCCTGCCAGTTCTTCTCGTCCGAGCCGAAAAAAAGAGCCCGGAAGCCACGCCGATCGCGGTAGCCGGGCACAGCTTGCGCTTATAGCACGCCCCCGCGCCGGCGGTCAACTCGCTCGCCGCCGCACGGCGCGCGGCGTCGGCGTTGCCGCGGCCCCGTCGGCGCTACGCGGCGGCTGTGCGGTGGCCGGCGCCGTGGCATTGGCCGGCGTCGTGGCCGGAGTTGCCGGGGCTTCGCCGGTTTCCACGACCGGCGTTTCACGGCCCGCCAGCCGGGCCTGTGCCCGCTCGACCAGGGGAGCCAGCTCCTTGTTTTGGCCGTACAGCGTGATGATCGACTGCCACTTGGTGTGGGCGGCCAGCATGTCGCCCGCGGCGGCCAGCTCTTCGGCCTGGGCCAGGGCCGCTTCGACCAGCCGGCGGCGATCGTCCGGCGTACCGGCCTGTCCTTCGAGCGCGGCGAGCTGCCGTCGAGCCAGGTTCAAAAACGGCCGCGTCTTGTCGTCGACCGCGTCACCCAGCAGGTGGATCATGCTGCGGTATTCCTCGACGGCCGTGATCCGGTCGCCAAATTGTTCATACCTCCAGGCATGCGCGAACAGCCGTTCGGCCTCGCAGCTCGGTTCGCGCCCCAAGCGCTGATTGTTGCGCAGCCGCTGCTCGGCCATGTGCATTTCGATCTGATCGAGCCAGGTTCGCACGTCGCTGGCGTGAGGGCCCTCGGGAAATCGCGCCAGGTACGGCCGCAGGTATTCTTCCTCGGCCCGGCGCCATTCGACCGGGTCCGTGCTTTTCATCAGCGTCTGGGCATGCGCGTACAACTGGCTTTCGCTCATCGGCCACAGCGCCCAACCGACCAGCGCCGCCAGCAGCAGTAAACATGCGGCCAGAAACCACGGCTGGTCCCAGACCGGGCCGCGCGCCGAGCGTTTCTTCTTGCCGCCGCCGAGTGCCTTGCGCACCTCGCCACCGTCGGCCATCATGCCGAAGGCCGACGATTCGCCGCTGAGCGAATGGCCGATCACGCTCTGCTGCTCGGCCACTTTCTTGGGGATTTCCAGCAGTTGCGCCCGGACCACGCCTGCGTCGTGCGGCCGGTCGGCCGGGTTCTTGGCCATCAGCCGGTGGATCAGCGTCTCGAGCCAGATCGGGCAGTCGAGCGCGATCGACGACACCGGCGCCGGCGTCTTCTCCAAGTGCATCGCGAACATCTCGGCCAGCGATTCGGCCTTGAAGACCTTTTGCCCGGTCACCAGCTCGTACAGCAGACAACCGAGCGAATAGAGGTCGCATTTGTAGGTCGCCGCCGAGCCACGAATCAGCTCCGGCGCGGTGTAGTAGCACGTCCCCAGCGCGCGACCGTCGACCGTTAGCGCCGAAGCGCCCGGGTAGCGCGCCAGGCCGAAATCGCTCAGCTTGACCCGGCCGTCGCGCGTCAGCAGCAAGTTCGAGGGCTTCAGATCGCGATGGATGATCCCCTCGCTGTGGGCATATTCGAGCGCCTCGCAGATTTGCACGCCGAAGTGGATGGTGTCTTCCCACGACAACCGACCGCGCTGCCGCACCAGCCCGGCCAGCGAGCCGCCGTCGACGATCTTCATCGCCAGGAACATCCGCGTGCCGTCGACGCCCCCGCCGTAGCAGCGGACGATGTGCGGGTGTCGCAGCCGCTTGAGAATCTCCAGTTCGCGCTTGAAGCGCGCGACGATCCGGGCATTGTCTTCCAGGTCGGCCCGGACCAGCTTGACGGCGACCTGTTTGCCGGTGGGCAGGTGCGTGGCCCGATAGACGACGCCCATGCCGCCGGTGCCGATCTTCTCGCCGAGTTCAAACGGGCCTAGGCGGCGAGACTCCATGAGCGGCGCCGATACCTGCAGTGGGATGTGGCGGCCCCCCTGGCCCTGGGCGGCCGATGGAATTCGCGGAGCCAGCGCCTCCCTGCTCCCCTGAACTCTTCATTGTGGTTCAAGGGGGCGCGGCTTGCAATGCGGCCCTGGCGCCGATCCCGCCGGCGCGACGGAGGCCCGGCCCGTTAGAATACGCGTGAATCTCCCGGTCGTAGTCCATGGGTTGTTCTCACCGGTTCTGGAGTGAGTCGTGCCATGTCCGATGCATTGCTGGATCGGCTCGCGGCCGACGTATTGGCGCTGATTGAACCGCCGCATCGCAATCCGCTCGGCCCCGGCCGGCCCGACGCCGCGAAGCGCAGCGCGCTGGCCGCGCTTGCACCGGAGAGCTTGTTCGCCGACGGTCGCCTCGGCAACCGGTCGTACGCCGAAGCGGCGATCGCGGGCCTGTGGCTCTATCACAACTTTCTCGACGAGTCGCACACGGTCAGCCAGGGGCTCGACGATGCGGCTGGCGCGTTCTGGCACGGCATCATGCACCGCCGCGAGCCCGACCCGGGCAACGCGAAGTACTGGTTCCGCCGGGTGCCGCGGCACCCGATCTACGCCGAGTTGGCAACGCGCGCCCGCGACGTGGCCGCCGAGTTTCACGGGCGCGGCGACGGGGACGCGGCGGCCGCGTTCCTGCTCGACCAGGCGGCCTGGGACCCGTTCGCCTGGATTGACCTCTGCGAATCCGCCCGCCGCGGCCAGAACCCTTGCCGCGAGCTGTGCGAGACGATCCAAGAACACGAATGGCGGCTGTTGTTTGAAGACAGCGTCAAAGCGGCCGGTGCAATGCCAAAGTAACGTTGTGAGGAGATCTGCCAAATCTTGCCGTTTGGCACAGATGGAAGCCGACTGCTATTTCCTGATCCGCCGGCAAATCGGGATCAAGCCAACCAGGGCAATGCTCAGCAAGACCAGCGTTGAGGGCTCCGGAACGCACATGTAGGTGCCGGTGGCGAGAATCACCCCTTGCAGCGTGGCGTAGATGCCCAGGTCAGAGTCTACGGCGGTGTACACCGACAGCGGAGCCGAGAGCACCACGGAATAGGAACTGCTGGCACTACTCAACAACGTGCGCGTCAACGTGCCGGTCTGGCCGAGCGACGGCAGGTCGGCGATGACCGGGTCGGTCGCGAAATCGAGCGTACCCGAGCCGAGCAGCAGCGAGATGGCACCCGAACCGACATAAGTCAGCAGACCCTCGTCGATGGCGATGCTGGTTACATTGCCACCCGTCGGATCGCCCGGATCAAACGTGTAGTTCCAGGTGCCGCCGGTGTAGTTGAGCGGCACGTTGCCCGTGCTCACCAGGCCGCCGAGCTTCACGCCTGCAAAGCCGACGCGCACATTGCCGAGGGCGCCGAGATTGAGCTGCAGGGTCTGATCGCTCAGGGAAAAATCACCATGGTCGAAAGTCATCGACGTGGGGTCACAGCCGTCGTCAAAGAAGATCTCCTGCGTGCCGGTCGGATTGAAGCCGACCGTGGCGGTGATCGCACCCAGCGCGTCAATCGTCAGCAGCAGGCTCGAACCCGCCAGGTTCAGGTGAACGTATGCGGGCGCGGCAAACGACCTGGTCGTGGCGAAACCCAACACCGTTGAGGCGACGATCAATAGAAATGCGACGCTTCTCATCATCTGCCCACTTCGCATCAGCGGCCCTCCGGGAAAAGTGCAAACAGGTCACGCTGTTTTCACCCGACGTTGGGGAAAACGGTGCCCGATTTGCGCTAGCAAGAGGGCGCTGAGTATACGGAGGGGGATCCGCCCGATAAAGAAAAGTGCTTGCCTTTAGCTGAATTTTCGCAGGATGCACGGCTGAAAAGTTGCCAAGGCGCCCGCCAAGGCCGCGTGCCGCAAGAGAGAGCAATCGCGCGATGTGGACCGGTGAAGCGGGCCGCGGAACCAAGCATCGCAACCGCGGCTGGCGCCAGTCAGCAGAAGCCCCGGACCGTTGTTCGGCCAAGGATTCAGCAACCAGATCAATTGCGAGCTTTTCATCTCATTGCGATCACTGCCGATAACACGGGACGGCTCGACCTAGGTGCTGACACAAGACCGATCGGTCGCGTCGGTTGATATGTCCAAAGCAGATCGCGAGCAGACTGTGCACATTTCGGGACGGCTCGTCATGACTGCAGAGGCGATATCGCAAGGATGAGCATCACTGCTGCGAGTCGCAATGTGATGCTTGCAAGTAGTTACGCACGATCTTGTCGCCTCATCACGAGCTTGTTCAATAGCGCCTTTAAGTCGACTCCGATGCCGCCGAAGGTTGGCCGCAAAACGATCGCGTCTAAGATCGCGCCCTTCAATCCTGCGCGATCCTCCCTTGCAACTTCGAAGTTCGCAAGTGGTCGATTCGCCTTTATGTCGGCAAAAACGCTCGCTATGACCCGAACGACATCCGTTGCTGTTTTGCATTGATCTCGGAGTGGGATTATCACGAGGTGGTCGTGCTCGCGCCTCCAAGATCCATGTTGTTCTCTGAACTCACGAGGAGGTTTGTTAGTGATGAGGATTGCCGGCAGCAGGTCATCTGCATTCCTGCCGTTCACTCCGTGCCATGACAGAACTTCATCATTGAACTCATTGCCGACACCAAGTATTACGGCAGCGTTGTTCCGCGATGCCGCATTGGCCATTTCATCAAAGTTGTCGTGGAGCGCCCGGCCGAGGGGCTCGTCCCAACCGTAGTCGAGCAGATAAACGTAGTAACCCCTTGCGGGCGCGGAGGGTAGTTCTTCTAGGGAGTGGATTTTCAATCCCATCCGATTCCTCCATTGGCGAGTAGCGTGCTACAAGCACGAATGCGTTGTGATTCTCGCGTTGACGAACCACTCCTTCTACCGAGCAGCATACATCGCATCCACATCGTTAAGAAGCAAATGAGGGCATCCTGCTCTGGCCCAACCCACCGTCGCGGAGAATTGTAACGCGGCTTGGCAACTTGCGTGGGCGCGACCTGTGCGTTTCGGCGGCTAATTCAGGGATGCTGCTATGCTGGCCGCGCCTGTCGTTTTTCAGTGGCGCCCTGTGATGGCCGGGCATCGTCTTGCTTCGACGACAGCAGTAGGCCCGTCCTTTTCTCGATGACCGTTTTGAGAGCGAGCGCCCTGGGTGTGTGGGCAGGATGAGCGTCTGCCCGCAGGAATCATGCCCTGCAGCCAGGCCGTGCTGCAGGGATTAAACTCACGCGGTCGCTGGGGGCCAATCTGCGGATGGGCATGCCGCGACAAGTACACCGAGGCTGCTGAGGCTTCTCATGTTTACCCACGAACGCACGCTGTATCGCTTCAATCTCTCGATGGTGCAATTGATCGCCGCGGATATTCCGGACGACGAGCTGCGGTTGGTGCCCTTTCCAGGCGCGAATCCGCCGGCTTGGATTCTCGGGCACCTGGCGATCTGCACCGACTTTGCCGCCCGGCTGCTGGGGCTGGGGCGCGAGTGCCCGCGCGCGTGGCATGCTATGTTCGGGCCCGGCAGCAAGCCGGCCGAGCTGGGCGACAACGTGCCGTCGAAGGCCGAGCTGCTGGCCGCGCTCGTGGCGGGTCATGCACGCGTCACCGAAGCGGCGCGCACCGCCGATCCGGCCGCCATGCAGCAGCCGCAGACGGTCGAGGTCCTCAAAGGCACGCCGCTCGAAACGATCGGCGACGTCTTGGCCCACCTGATGTGCACGCACGAGTCGTTCCACATCGCACAGTTGTCGGCCTGTCGCCGCAAGCTCGGCAAGGCGCCGTTGATCTAGCGCACGCCTGCCAACGAGTTCATACGCCCGCGGCCCGTCACGACTTGGCGTCGGCCGGCGCTTCGACCTCTTCGCGCAGCCGCGGCGGGCAGAAGTTGTCGGGATAGTAGCCCGTCATGCCCGCGTAAAAATCGCGCAGCACCTGCACGTCGGCCTTCAAGTCGCCGGTCACGTGCAACAGCGGGCCAATGCCGCCCACCTTGCGGCCATAGTCGAGAAAGCCCATCGCGATCGGGACCTTGGCCTTTTGGGCGATGTAATAGAAGCCGCTTTTCCAATACTCGGGCCGATGGCGCGTGCCCTCCGGCGGCACCATCAGGATGAACTCGTCGTGCCGGGCAAACTCGGCCGCGATTTGCTGCACCGCGTTGTGCCGCGAGCGGCGATCGACGGGCACGCCGCCGATCCAGCGCATGAAGCCGCCGAACGGCCAACGGAACAGCGTGTGTTTGCCGACCCAGTGCACGTAAATCCCCAGGACCATCGACATCGCCACCGCGACGAGCAGGTCCCAGTTCGATGTGTGCGGCGCGGCGATGATGACGTATTTGTTGAGCGCCGGCTTGCCCCCTTCCAGGCGCCAACCGATGAGCTTCAAGATCAGCTTGCCGAACCAGGCACGCATGTCCGCCTCGCGAGATAACGTCCGCCTTAGGGTGCTTCGTCGACCGTCAGCTTACGATCGCCGAGCCACAAGCCCCAGCCAAACAACAGCGCGGCCACGAGCCCATAGGCCGCGGCGAGGTGATAGGGTGTCTGTCCGGCCAGCGCCGGGGGCAGGCTGCGGGTGTCGAGGTTCCAGGGCAAGAACATCGGGCTGCCGGGCAGCGGCGAGTGAATCACCCCGAACGCGCTCAACAGCGCAGCCGCGGCCACAAACCCGGCGGCGCCCTTGAGTCGCCCATCGATGATCGACGCCAGAGTAGCGGCCCACAACAGGCTGGTGACAATAAATCCGGCCGAGAGCACCCGCAGCGTGGGCAACTGCACGTCGAGCGGCGGTTTGAGCGCGGCGACCGAAGTGCCCGTTTGAGCCAACAGGTTGTCGGTGAAGATCACGACCAGGTAGGCGATCGCCGGCAAGCAGGCCAGTCCTACGGCCGGGTAATGACGCTGCGGCGTGGCGTGGTAGCTCTGCGCCGTGATCTCCAAGCCGATGAAGATCAGGATCGGAAAAATCGCCGGCTTGGGCAGATAGGCATAGACGTAGGCGAACGAGCCCGTCATGCCGGCCAGGCCGATGAACAGCGCCGCGGCGAGCGTGTAGGCGGCGCGCCCGCCCATCGCCTTGTAGGCCGGTTGGCCGATGTAGGGCGTCGTCTGGATCACCCCGCCGCACAGCCCGGCGACGAGCGTGGCCAGTCCCTCGATGGCGATGACCCGCCCGGTGGAGTATTCGTCGCCGGCGGCTGCCGCGCTTTCCGTGCAGTCGATGCCGCCCACGACAGTCGCCAGCGCGAACGGGATCACCACGGGCAGGTATTTGAGCGAAGCGCCGAACGTATCGAGCCAGGCGAGGCTGGGCCAGGGAACTAACAGGCCCAGTTGAGGCTCAAATGCTGTGTGGGATAGCGCGCCGGGATCGTAGCCCAGCGTCCCGGTGGCGCTCATCAAGAAATAGACGACGCAACCCACCACCAGGGCGCCCAGGGCCCCCGGGACGCGTCCCGGCAAGGGAACGCGCGCGACGAGAGCCGTGAGGATGACCGCCAGCGTGACATACCCCACCACGGGCAGGTGGGCCACCTCGAGCAGGGGGAGAAAGCCAATCAGCACCAGGGCGATGGCTGCTAGCGACCCCAACAGACCCGCCCGGGGAACAATTTGACGAATCCAGCCGGAGAGCGTTGCGCAGGCCAACTTGAACACGCCACTAGTGATCAGGGCACAGATGCCAATGTGCCAGGCATGGCGGCAGGCCTCCTCCGGAGCAAGTCCAGCCGCCTTGGCGGTAACAAAAGCATCACCCAGGACAAAAAACACCATCCCGAAGGTGCTCGGCGTATCGAGCCCCAAAGGCATAGCAGTGACGTCGTTGCGTCCGGTGCGTGCGGCCAGGCGAAACGCCATCCAGGTAAAGCAGAGATCCCCGACCACCACCCCCAGTGCGGTGCCGGGAATCATGTAACGAAGAGCAAAACTTGCATCGAAGCCGTAGGTGCCCACCAGCATGCTGACCAACAGCACCATCACGGCGAGGTTGTCCAAAACCAAGCCGCAGAATGCGTTTATGTCACCTGGAGTGGCCCAACGGTACGGCGTCAAACGAACGACCTGTGACAAGGGCACGCGAGTTGCGGATATGCGGGCTGTGAGTGTAGGTCGGCGGCAAAACACCTGTCAATTTGGCATCCCCGGGCTTGGCTTTTTCCGGGAAATGTCACTTCTCCTTCGGTAAACTCATCGAAAGCAGTAGGGCATGTGCCAAGGATGCCCACTCGGCGGCGAATTAATTGCGACCGGCGAGAACCCTTCTGCGTATAAGACGTAAGAAATGATGGCCACCACGACGAAAGGTATGAACTCCGCGGTCCTCGAGGACCGTGAGAAAACGGTCTCGGACGAGGAGCTGCTGCTGCGTTACCGTAGCCGGGCAGACCGCCGAGCCTTTGAGGAGTTGGTCCACCGTTACGAGCAGGAGTTGTACAGCTACCTGCGGCGTTACCTGGACGACCCCGTGATGGCCGAGGACGCGTTTCAGGCGACCTTTTTACAGGTGCACTTGAAGTGCGATCAGTTCGAGGAAGGGCGACGGTTTCGGCCGTGGCTATATACGATCGCCACCAATCAGGCGATCGATGCCCAGCGCCGCAACCGCCGCCACCGGATGGTGAGCCTGGACCGACCGAACAGCGCAGGCGACGATCGCGACGCCAGTTCGCTGGTCGAGTTGCTGGAGAATCGCGACTCGAGCCCGTCGGACAGTCTCGAAGCCACCGAACGCCGCAATTGGATCCGGCAGGCCGTGGCCGCCTTGCCCGAGCCGTTGCGAGCGGCAGTCAACTTGATTTACTACCAAGGCCTCAAGTATCGCGAAGCGGCCGAAGTGCTGGCGATTCCCGTAGGGACCGTAAAGAGCCGCCTGCACACCGCGATTTACAAACTGAACGACTCGTGGACCCGCGATCATGAAGCGGGTCCGCACAGCGCCGGAGAACAGCAGACCGATGCGAGATGAATTGCTCGGCTACCTGCTCAACGCCCTCGAAAAAACTGACTGCGAACGCCTGGAAGCCCACCTGACACGCGATCCTGCCCTGCGCCGGGACTTGGATGTCCTCAAGCGCGGGTTGCAGCCGCTTGCGCACGACGGGCAGCCTTTTGAGCCGCCTGCGCGGTTGGCGTCGCGCACTTGCGAGTTCGTACGGCACCGCGCCGCGCTGCTGTGCGAGGCACCTGCCGGTCAGGCCCAGCGTTGGCGCACGCAAGACCTGAGTGTCGCCGCCGGGATCGTGATCGCCGCCGGCATGCTGTTTTTCCCGGCCGTCAATCACAGCCGGCTCGTCAGCCAGATGGCCGGTTGCCAGTTCCAACTGCAGATGATCGGTAATGCACTGCTGAATTACAGCGAACGCCACTGCGGATACTTTCCCGACGTACCGGTGCGCGACCGCTTGGCGCTGGTGAGCATGTTCGCGCCGCGGATGCTGGAATTGGGATACCTCGAGTGTCCCAAGACCCTGGTCTGCCCCGCGTCGATGTCGGACAACGAGTTTCTGAAGCTGCCCACGTGCCAGGAATTCGAACGAGCTACGCGCGAGCAACTGGCCCAGCTCAGCGAGCGCCTAAGCGGCAGCTACAGCTATTGCCTGGGTTACTATGAAAACCAGGAGTTGCGCTCCCCGCGCAATCTGCATCGCTCGACGTTCCCGGTGCTGGCCGATTCGCCGCGCCGGCAGCGCGCCGATCTGCCGGCCGCAACGCTGCTGGCCAGCGGTGCGGCACCCCTGAGCCACGGGGGTCACGGCGTGAACGTCTGGTATGAAGACGGCCACGTCGATTTGCTGCCGTCGTGCCTGACGTGCGACCGCGGCGACAACATCTTTGTGAACCGCCGGGGCCAGTTCGCCCCGGGCGTCGACGCGAACGACGTCGTCCTCGGGTACGGGGCGGTCGATCTGCAGGATGCGATGGGACGGTAGAGCGCGGCTGCCCAACTCGCAACCGCGGCACACGGTCGCTCGCGAGCGCTGCTAGCACGCTAGCGTCAGCATGTCTCCGCCGGTTTTCATCCGCGCACGACGTACGCTTCGCTCTAGCGGCGGCAGCCAGCGCAGGTCTAGAATCCGCCGCCCCCGTCGATTGCCGGGGGAGCGTTTCAGACCGCCACTTCGCGTGTCGCCGTGAATTCCGATCGGCCTCGTCCCGACGATGTGCGTGTGCCGGCGCCACTTGCGGCGCTGTCGTGGCGCGGAATGTTTGCCTTGGCGGCGTTCGCGCTGGCCGCGCGGCTGACGGTCGTGTGGCTGCTGGCTGATGCGGCGCATCCGCCGTACACCTTCGAGCACGGCCAGATCGCCGCCAACCTGCTGGCCGGCAAGGGCTTTGCCATTCGTTTTCTCGGTAGCGAAGGGCCCACGTCGCAACAAGCGCCGTGCTACCCGCTGCTGTTGGCCGCGGTGCAAACGTTCTGCGGTCAGGGACTCGCGTCGCTGTATTTAATGCAAGTGCTCCAGGCGCTGGCCGGTGCTGCTTGCGTGGTACTCGTGGCGCAACTGGCGGCACGCTGGTTTCCCGAGTCGCCGGCCGCCGGCTGGTTCGCCGGGCTCTTGGCGGCCGTGCATCCAACGCAGCTTTACGCGGTCGCGCAAATCCAGCCCGTCGTCTGGATCACGCTGTGTTTGTTCGTCGTGTTGTGGCTGGCGCAGCGCGCCGGCACATCGGGCTGGCGAGGGCCGCTCTGGTTTGGAGCGGCGGCCGGCTGGTTGCTGCTCTGGGAACCGATTCTGGCCGTGGCGTTGCCCATTGCGGCGCTGGCGCGGCTGCTGGCCGACCGCGGCCAGGGCCTGTCATGGACGGCGGGCCTCAAGCGGCTGGCGCTAACGGTGGCCACTGCCGCGCTGGTCATCGCGCCATGGCTGGCGCGCAACTACGCCGTTCACGGCGAGCTGGTCTTCATCAAGTCGACCTTCGGCTATGCCTTCTGGCAGGGTAACAATCCGCTGAGCCTGGGCACCGACAAACTGCCCACCGAGGCGAGCCGTGCTGCGACGGCGCAGCGCGAGGACAGCCTCGCCGCGCGGGCCGGAGCCGTGCAAAGCGCTCGTCTCGCTACGCGCTATATCGACGACGTGGCACTCACGCCCGCCGACTATCGGCAACTGGCCCTGCTCGGCGAGCCTCAGCGCTGCCGGTGGCTGGGGCAACGCGCCGTGGATTTCATTCGCACGCAACCCGATCGTTATGCTCGGCTGTGTCTGGCGCGGTTGCGCTATTTTCTGTTGTTCGACGAAACGAATCCACGCACGGCCAATGCCGTGTTTCGCGTGACGACGGTCGCATGGCTGGTGCTGGGGACGACCGGCCTGCTGGCGACGTGGTCGCGCATCCGCGTGCTGTGGCCGAGCGTGGTCATCTTTCTGGCCGTCACTGCGTTTCACGCGTTGACCATCTCCTCGGTGCGATTCCGTTTGCCGATCGAGCCGCTGGCCTGGATTTGGGCTGCCGGGGCACTAGCGCCGCTGGCCGCACATCTGCGCGTCGCGCGTCGCGATTCAGCGACGGCGCTGCCCGCGCCGCTTCCCGAGGGTGCCACGCTCTCCGGTCCGCACGCCACGCTGCGCGGACCACACCGGGCCGCGCAGGAACACGCGGCCCGACAAGGGGCCAGTACCCGGCGCGAGCTCTAAGGCGCCCAGCGCGCCGATTCCAGGCAGCACGCATGTTGCCGTTTCGCCACATGGCCGGCGCCGGCTGGGGCCTGCGCGCGATGGATTCCGGCCGTTTAACTCGTTGTTGTGTCGTGGCTTGCGGCTGTCCCGGCGCATTCTCGGCTGTTCCCGGCACCGGCTTTGCCCTTGCTTTGCAACGCTCCTGAAGCAGCACGGCCGTGGCGGGAGAGCCTTCGTCCCCTCGGGCTCTCCCGCCCGCGCCGCGCGGCTTCCGGCCCGCCCGTGGCGCTCATCTCATCTCCTCCCCGGTCGACCCCCTGCATGTTGGCGCGTGAATTAGTCCAGTTGGCCGTGCTGCTCGCCAAGCATGGCCCGGCGCTGGTCGAAACGGCCGGCGAGATCGAACCGCGCCGCCTGGGAGAGTATTGGTCGACGGCCAAGTGCCGTCTCGACCGCTGGAATCGCTCGCTCAAGCTGTTCAAGTTCGTCACCGCCGCGCAGCGCGAACAGGCGCCTCGCGGCGTATCGCTCCCCGCGCTGCTGATTGAGATCCTCACGGGCGAAGTGCTCACGCGTTCGTGGAGCGCCGTGCTGTGTGCCCACGATCGGCGCCGCGGCGCGCGAGAAGCCGAGCCGATTGCCCGCAGCATCTACATCGGCCATCTCGAGGCGCGCAATCGCGCGTTGCACCTGTTGCTCGACGGCACCGCGCTGACGCTGCAACAAACCGTGACCATCGACCGCTTGCGCCGGCGCGCCGAGCGTTGGAGCGATTTGCTCGTGGCTCGGATGGTGCCCTGGGGAGAGTCGGGCGAATATGCCGTCGATCGGCGGCGGGCGCTCGAATTGGCGGCACAGATGCGCCGGGCCGACTCCGAAGCGATCTGGTCCGGAGTGTTCGCTTCGATCCTGGCCGCGATCTGGGAGATTCCGCCCCACGCGTCGCCCAATGCCGACATCCAGTCCGACCTGGCCTCGGCCATCCTCGGTTGCCTGCCCGAGCTGTTGTTCGACGGGGTGGGGCTCTTGCCACCCTTTGCCTGGGTTCGCATGTCGCGGGTGGCCGACGACACGCAGGGGTTGCTTGCGGCCATGTTGGCCAACGAGGAACTGCCTGCCGAGTCGAGCGAAGATCGGGCACAGGGGGCTCTGGCCCGGCCGCGACGCTCACAGCGTCGTTTCTAGAAGGTGCCGATCGTGCACCCTGTCCGGCAATTTCCTCCCGGTGCATTGCCCGGCCGCCGATTTTGGCGACCATAGAGGCAAGCGCCGCTGGTTCGCGGCTCGCGCCGCCGGCGGACAGCCTCGCATGGCTTGTGTTCCATGTCCACATCGCGTCTCCCGGATCCACAGCGACCGCCGCACCGAGCACAGCCTGCGCCCAGTCCCACAACGGCCGGGTCTGAGTTGGATTTCTCCTCGTTGCCTGCGTCGCCCAAGTCGAGGACGCCCGCGCCGCGGCGCAAGCGCGGCCTGGGGCCCGAGTTGTTCGTGCTCGCGGGTGCCGGGGTGCTGGTCCTGTTGATGCTCGGTGGACTGGCCTTCTATTGGAGCACCGGCGGTTTCGACCTGCTCGAAGTGGCAGCGCTCGAGCGGCAGACGCTGACCGAAGGCACGGCCTGGTCGCTCGATCTGCCGGTGCAGAGCCGGGGTATTCCCGCCGGCGAGTTGCAGTTCAGCTTGCTCGAAGGCCCGATCGGCCTGGTGATTGACGAACGTACGGGTCGATTGAGTTGGACGCCGCCCGAGGAGGCAGGGCCGGGAGAATATCCGGTGCGCGTGCGCGCGGCGGGGCACCGGCGCCGCGCCGAGGCTCGAATCCTGCTGCAGGTCGACGAGCACAACACCCCGCCGGTGCTCGACCCGGTCGAGTCGATCTCGATCGAGCAAGGTCAGCCGGTGCGAATCCACCTCGCGGCGCACGATCCGGATTTGCCGCAGCAGAAATTGGCCTTCGACTTGCTCGAAAGCGCCAGCGACGAAGCGGCGATTTCGACGCGTAGCGGCGACTTTGTCTGGCGCACGAAACGGGCCGAGCCCGACAATATTTACGATTTTGTCGTCCGCGTGCGCGACAGCCTCGACGCGGAGAGCGAGCCGGTGCGGTTTTCGATCACCGTGACGCCGCGCAAGCCGGTCGCCGACGCGCCGGCGCCGCAGCCGACCGAGACCATGCCCGACGAGCCGCTCCCCGTGGTCGACGAGCCGGTGACTGAGCTGCCGCGCGTGGCCGCCGCGAGCGACTCGCCGCTGGTGGCGGGCCTGCGCAAGTTGTTCGACGAGCATCGGCTGTTGGCGCGCAAGCCGAAAGACTACGCGGCCGTGCGGCGGCTGTTTGCCGAGCAGTTTGCCAACGAACAAGCCGAATCCATGCGGCTGGCCTTTGGCGACGAGCGCGACGCGATCGACAAATGGCTCAATCAGCACGGCGACTTCAAGGAGGAGCTGTATACGGCGCTGCGTTCGGATTGGGACGACGTGCCCGAGGCGCTGAATCTCGTGGCCAACCTGTGGAAGAACTTTCCCCAGGCAATGGAGCCGTACGGCGAGTTGGTGATTGCCACGGCGACAGTCTGGGACCGCAAGACGGCGGGCATCATCGATTCTCAGGAACACATCCGCCGCGCACAGGCCACGGCGCCGCCCGAGCCGATGGGCGCGCTTGCGAACTTTCGCTACCTGGTCGATACCGAAGACCTGATGGAGGGGCGCATTCGCTACCTGCCCTGGGAATTCCTGGTGCACGTCGTGAATCACACCACGCCCCTGGCCGACCGCCAATGGGCCCTGGCGAACTATTTGAATCAGCGCGTCGGCATCGGCAAGTGCTACCACGATTGCCCCTACGACATGCTCATGCTCAAGACCGATTCGCGCCAGGCGCGGATGAACAACCAGGTTTACACGCTGCAGAATCTTCGCCAGTTGGGTGGCGTGTGTTCGCTGCAGGCGGACTACGCCGCACGGGTGGCGAAGTCCCTGGGTGTGCCCGCCGCCGACGTCAGCGGCCAGGGGCGCACGGGCCAGTATCACGCCTGGGTCATGTGGGTCGAGCTGGCCAGCGTCACGCCGCAAGCGATCAAGTTCGAGCTCAAGTCGCACGGCCGCTACCGGGGCGACAATTACTACATCGGCACGTTGACCGACCCGCGCACCGGCGAACCGATCACCGATCGCGAACTCGAGATGCAGCTGCACAGCGCCGGCACGAGCCCGTTGGCTCATCGACATGCCGATCTCCTGATGCGGGCCTATCCGATGTTGGTGCGGCGCGATCCGCCGCTCGAACCGGTGCAGCAGCTCGACTACCTGGAAAAGGTGCTCGAGATCGACCCCTGGAACGAGGCGGCCTGGCTCGAGGCGGCCCGGCTCGCGCGGTCCCTCCGCGGCGAACCGCAATACTCCAAGGCGATCCGCCGCGTGCTCGACGGGCTGTTTACGACCTTCGCGGCGTTTCCCGATTTCACCTGGAAGGTGTTTGAAGACCTGACGTCGTACGCCGAAGACGAAAAGCTGCGACGGAACATGTATGAGCAGCTCTTGAACATGTACGTCGCAGCGCAGCGGCCCGATCTGGCCGCCGACGCGGGCCTGAAGCTCGCCGACTTGCTGGCCGCAGACAACCAGCAGGCCGCGGCCGTGCAGGGGTTGAGCGGCATCGTGCTGGCATTTCCGACCGAAGGTCAGTTCGTGCCTAAGCTGGTCGACCGCATCGAGCTGCTTTGCGACAAGCTGCCGGATACGGGCCCGAAGCTGGCCCGATTTTACGACGCGCTGCTACCGAAGGTTCCCCGGCAACGGCTCGACGAGCCGAGCGAGTATTGCATGGCCCTACTGCGCAAGGCCATCGCCTGTTACGAGCGCCAAGGCGAAGCCGAGCGTGCCGCCGCGGCCCGGGCCGAGCTCCAGCGGCTCGAGAGCGCCGCTGCGCCGAACTAGTCGCGCGGCGCACACGGCGCCGTCAATTGCCGTTGCCGCGCAGGCGCGGGTCCGTGGCTTCCTGCAAGCCTTCGCCGATCAGGTTGTAGGCCAACACGGCCAGGAAGATGGCCGTGCCGGGAAAGACGATCAACCACCAGTGCTGCAGGTTGGTGCGGCCGTAGTTGAGCAGCGTCCCCCAGCTCGGATTCGGCGGCGGTGCGCCGAAGCCGAGAAAGCTCAACGAGCTCTCGATCAGGATCGCGCCGGCAATTCCGAACGTGATGGGCACCAGCACCGGCGCCAGCGCATTGGGCAGGATGTAACGGAACATGATCCGCATTTCGCCGACGCCGATGGCCCGGGCCGCGGTGACGAAATCGCTCTCGCGCAGCCGCAGAAACTCGCCGCGCGTGAGCCGGGCAATGTCGGTCCAGCGCGTGCAGCCCAGGATGACCATCGTGTGCCAGATGGTCGGCTTTTCGATCACCGCCACGAGCGCCAGGATCAGTACCAGCGACGGCACGCACAGCACGACTTCGGTAAGCCGGCTGAAGAGCATGTCGACCCAGCCGCCCAGGTAGCCCGACAGCGCGCCGACGACCATGCCGATGGCCGCGGCAATGCCCACCGAGACAAAGCCGACCAGCAGCGCGATCGTGGTGCCGTGGACCATCTGAGCAAAGACGTCGTAGCTGTTCGGATCGGTGCCGAAGAAATTCCATTGGTTGGGCGGACCGCTGGCTGGATTGCCGGGACGATCGGGCCATTCGCCGTCGCGGACCCGACGGTACGGGTCCTGGTAGAACAGCGGCCAAACGGCCCAACTGTCAGGGTCCTTGGTCTTGAGACTCTGCGGATATACGCGGCGAAACCGGTCGCGTTGAAAGACCGGGTTTTCCCAGGCCGTGTTGAAGTAGCCGAGGCAGGGAAAATAGAGGCGGCCTTTGTAGTAGCACACGATCGGCTTGGTGCCGGCGATCAGCGGCGCGCCGGCGGCCAGGACCACAAGAAACAGCACGTAGGCCAGCGCGACCATCGCCAGTTTGCGGCGGCGAAAACGCCGCCAGACCTCGGCCCAGTAGCCGATCGGCGGTGGTTCAGGCACGGTGCCCGCCGGTGCATTGCCGGGAGACGAAGCCGTGGCGAGCGGCGCGGTGGTGCCGGGTGTCGTACTCACGAGAAGCTGACCCTCGGATCGACCGCGGCATACAACACGTCGGCCAGCATCTGCCCGGCGAGCGTGAGCACGGCAAAGATCAACGTCTCGGCCATGATCGTCGGATAGTCGCGCATCAGGATCGCTTCGAAGAACAGCCGGCCCATGCCCGGCCAACCGAAGATCTGCTCGAGGATGATGCTGCCCGAGAGCAGACCGGGCAGAGTCAGTCCAATCAGCGTTACTAACGGGATCAGCGTGTTGCGAAAGGCATGGTGCAACACGACGCGCACCGGCCCGACGCCTTTGGCCCGGGCCGTACGGATGTAGTCCTGGCGAATTACCTCGTGCATGTTCGAGCGGATGAACCGGCTGTAGTAGGCGAGGCTGCCATATGTGTAGCAGGTGATCGGCAAGGCCGCGTGCCAGGCCAGATCCTGGAACTTACCCCAAGTGCTCAGCTCGGCGTATTGATCGCTTTGCATGCCGAACAGCGGGAACCAATCGAGCCGCACGGCGAGATACATCTGCAGTAGCAGCGCGGCCACGAACGCCGGAAACGAATAGAGCGTGTATAGCAGGGTGCTGGTGACGCGCTCGTCCCAACGGCCGGAGCGCACCGTGGCGACGAGCCCCAAGGGGATCGACAACAAATAGGTGAGCAGCAGGGAGGAAATCGACAACAGCAACGTCGGCCACAAGCGCCCGCGGATCAGCGTCGCCACGGGCTGCTTTTGCGAGATCGAGGTGCCCAGATCGAATTGGGCCACCTTGGTCAGCCAGCTCCAGTAGGCGACGTACCAGGGTTGATCGAGGCCGAAAAAGGCCTTCATCCGGTCGATGTCTTCCTGCTTCAGCGCGCGGCTCGGGTCCTCGTTCATCAGCGTGATCGGCGAGCCGGGCATCGCGCGGATCAGCCCATAGATCAGGAACGTGATCAGAAACAGCGTGAGCAGTCCGATCAGGAAGCGGCGCAGCAGATAGGTAGCCATGTCGATCGTGGGAGCCGCGGTGCGCGGGCCCTACTCGCGCCCCTTCCAGATCGAGCCGAAGCCGGGACCATAGTGATACGGGCCGCGCGGCGAAAAGCGGTAGCCGCGTAATTGTTTGCTGAAACCGTAGAAAGCGCTTTGATAGTACAAAAACGTGTACGGCTGATCGGCATAAATCAGCTCGTGCAGGCGGCCGTACAGCAGGCCGCGCTTGTCGCGGTCGAACTGCTTGCGAGCCGCGACGAACAACTGATCGACTAAGGGGTTCGAGTAGCTGACGAAATTGCGCTCCTGGCCGGTGCCCCAGATGTTCTCCGAGGTGTCGGGATCGGCGCCGGTGCCCCAGCCGCCGTAGTAGGCATCGAATTGCTTGTCGAAGGTCAATTGCTGCAGCGTCGTGGCCTCGAGCGGCCGCACGTTGCAGACGATGCCCAATTGATCAAGGTTCTCGCGCAGCAAGTTGCAGATCTTGATCCGCAGATCTTCGTTGCGCACGAGCAAGGTGAACTCGAACCGCAGCGGCTTGCCGTCGACCAGCTTGTCGAGCACGCCGTCGTTGTCGTGGTCGGCCCAGCCGGCCGCCGCGAGCAGCTCCTCGGCCTTGTCGAGGTCCTGGTAGTAGGGCCCGGTCGGCTGCTTGGGGGCCATCCACGAGTCTTTATAGAAGATGCCCGTGCACGGCTCGGTGAGCCCGTAGAGCAGGCGCTCGAACAGCACCTTGTAATCGAAGGCATAGGACATGGCCCGGCGCGTCAGGGCGTCGTCGAAATACGGGCGCTTCAAGTTCCAGCCGAAGAAGAAGAAGGTCCACTCGATCGCCGAGGCCTTGGTGTTGAGCCGGTAAAAATCGTTACCCCCGGTCTGCGACTGCCACTGATCGGGCAGCAGTTCCAGCTCGTCGATGTCGCCCTTGTTCATCGCCAGCAGCGCCGTGCTGCGGTCGGGAATAATGCGAAAGCGAATGGTCTTGAAATACGGCTTCTCGCGAATCGGTTTGCCGTCGCGCAGGTAGTATTCCTCGCGCCGCTCCAGCACGATCTCTTGCTGCAACTTGCGCGAGGCGATCCGGTAGGGCCCGGCCACGACCGGGTTGTTTTCGAGCTCGATGTGCCGCGCGCTACTGACGAGCGACTTGTCCTCGGGAATCGTCGACTCGTAGATGTGCTTCGGCAGGATCGGGAAGTTGATATTCCAGACGTTCGTGGCCAGGGCATCCTTGTGGAAGTAGACCAGCGTGTAGTCGTCGTAGGCGTGCACGTGGTGGATCTTGTCGGTGCCGGCGCGGACGGCGGGGATCGGAATCTCCGGATCGAGGATCGTGCGAAAAGAAAAGGCCACGTCGTGGGCGGTCATCGGCACGCCGTCGGACCAGAACAAATCGTTGCGCATCACGATCTTGTCCATCATCCCGTCCGCGCTGGTCTGCCAACTGACGACCGAGTCTTTCGAAGCGCAGGGATTCATGTTCCAGTCGAAGCCCATCAAGCCGGCCGAGATCAGGCCCTGGACGTCGAACTCCTCGCGCGAGTTGATCAACAACGGATTGTTCGACTTGACGTCGCCCAGCAGATGGCGGTTGATCGTGGCGTCGAAATTCGCCTCCGCGTCGCTGGCCGGCAGCCGGCCCAGCGCGCTGAGAATCTTGGCGTTGTCTTCCTTCGAGACGTTGCGCAAGGCCAGCGCCTCGGCCACGGTGGCCAGCGGTGTTTCCGTGGCCTGCAGCTTGCGCATCTCGGCGAGCAGGTCGAGCACCGGCTGGTCGCGCCACCCGGCCTTGGCGTCAAGCTCCGCCAAGGGGGGTACGTGTTCCGGATCGACCAATTGCGGCGGGGCTGCGTCGGCCGGCGGCAGCAGCTCTTTGAGATCGTCCAGCGTGGCCGGCGGCGGGGCATCCGGCGCAGTCGCCTGGGGCGCCTGCGCCGTGGTGGCCCGTCGGTCTGGCTCGCTGCTACCGCAACCGGCCAAGGGGAGCAGTGCTAGCACAAGCAGCGGCGCGGCGGCAATGTTTCTCGTCCCGATCCGACCCATCTTGCGTTCCTCCCGTCACTTGGGGCCATTCAGGCGGCCGCGCCGAAACAACCGCGCGACCCCCGCGGCAGCGACCTGCTTGCACCCCGGCGCAGCCACCTTGCCGAGCAAACCCGGCAATCGACCGCCTTGCCGCCCTCGGCGCGTGCCAGCGTAAACCATTCCGAACAAACCGGTCAATAAACCCACAGCGTTGGCAGGCAAGCACTTGCATGCTACGTACGTGTTGCTTGCGATGTTCGGCAAGTGGTAATCTGGCCAAGTTTTCTGCCCTGGGGCAGGGTCGTATTTCGGGCAACCATTGGCCCACCCACCGCGACAAATCACTACTCCGCGACAACGAGGTCAGCATGAGGCGCTTCAACCATCGTGGCCATTTTCCTGTCGGTGCGTTGTTCGGCGCATTGCTCGCGAGCTGCATGTGCGGCGTAGCGGTCGCGCAGGAGAACGAGTCGGGCGAGGCGCAATGGATCTGGTCGCCGGACTATCGCGGTCAGACCCCTCCGGCCGGTGTGGTGTTCTTTCGTAAGGTCGTGCCGATCGGCAATCCTGAAACGGCGTTGCTGGAGATCACGGCCGACGATCGCTACGAGCTGTACGTCAACGGACGGCGCATCGGTGGCGGCAATAGTTGGCAGAAGCTCGACCAGTACGACCTGAAACCCTATTTCGGGGGTGGCAAGAACGTCGTCGCCGTGCGGGCCGAAAACGCCAGCCCCGGCGCGGCGGGCCTCGTGGCCCGATTGATCGTCAAACGGGCCGGCAACACCGAACAGTCGTTCTCCAGCGACAACTCCTGGCGTTCGAGCGTCGAAGAGCAGCAAGATTGGGAACTCGCACAGTTCAACGACCGCTCGTGGAAGCCGGCGCAGTCGCTGGGTGAGCTCGGCCAGGCAGCGCCCTGGGGCGACCAGGTGCGCTCCGGCGGGACGACCGAGCCGGCCGGGCGCTTCACGCTGCCGGCCGAATTCAGCGTGCAGCGCGTGGTCCACCCGGACCTGACCGGCTCGCTCGTAGCGATGGCCTTTAACGAGCGGGGTGAGATCATCTGTTCGCGCGAGCGTGGCCCCCTGCAGCGCGTCTCGGACGAAAATGCCGATGGCCTGGTCGACACAGTCAGTGTCTATTGCGACAAGATGGAGAACTGCCAGGGCATTCTCTGTCTCAACGGCGCCGTCTTCGCCGTGGGCGATGGTCCCGACGGCACGACCTTCTGCAAATTGACCGACGCCGACAACGACGGCGTGGCCGAAACGGTCAAGACGCTGCTCAAGTTCCGCGGCGGCATGGGCGAGCACGGCCCCCACGCGCCTATTCTCGGCCCCGACGGGTTGATCTACCTGGTGATCGGCAACCATTCCGGTGCCGAGGTCGAGCCGGCCGCTTCGAGCCCGCACTACGGCTGGTTCGAAGGCGACCTGGTGCAGCCCAAGTATGAGGACGCCGGCGGGCACGCCGTGGGCGTCAAGGCTCCTGGCGGCGTGGTGATTCGCACGGACATCGACGGCAGCTTTGTCGAGACCTATTGCGGCGGGTTCCGCAACGCGTACGACATCGTGTTCAATCGCCAGGGCGAACTGTTCACCTACGACTCCGACATGGAATGGGACGTGGGCCTGCCGTGGTACCGGCCCACGCGGGTCAATCATTGCATCCCCGGCGCCGAGTTCGGCTGGCGCAGCGGTTGGTCGAAGTGGCCTGACTATTACTACGACAGCCTGGGCGCGGTGGTCGATGTCGGCCGCGGCTCGCCGACGGGTGTTGAGTGTTACAACCACTACATGTTCCCGGTGCGGTACCACAACGCCTTATTCATCGCCGACTGGTCGATGGGGCGGATCCTGGCCGTGAAGATGAAGCCGTCGGGCGGCACCTACCGCGCCACCAGCGAAGTGTTTCTCACCGGGCGCCCGCTCAACGTGACCGACCTGGGCGTGGGGCCCGACGGGTGGCTCTATTTCACGACCGGCGGCCGCAATACCGAGGGGGGCATCTACCGAATCGTCTGGAAGGGCGAAGTGCCGCCGCGGCCCGAGCAGCAGGGCGTGATGCTGGCGATCGACCAGCCGCAATTGAACGCCGCCTGGGGACGCAACAAGATCGCCAAACTCAAGCTCGAGTTGGGCGACCAGTGGAGTCCCGAGCTGGCGGCCGTGGCCGACGATCCGCGCCAACCGCCCGAGGCCCGGATTCGGGCGATGGACCTGATGCAGTTGATCGGCCCTCCGCCGGCCCCGCGGTTCTTGATCAAGCTGGCGCAAGACGCGAACCCCGAGGTCCGCGCCAAGTCAGCCTATCTGTTGGGCATTCACTTCAGTGACGAAACGCGGGGTCAACTCGTGTCCCTGCTCGACGATCCGGATGCCGCGGTCCGTCGCATAGCCTGCGAATCGCTGGTGCGCAGCGGTCAGGGCGCACCGGTCGACAAGCTCTTGCAGTTGATCGCCGAGCCCAATCGCTATGTGAGCTGGGCCGCGCGGCGGGCGCTCGAACGCATGCCGACCAACGATTGGCGCTCGCGCGTGCTCGACAGCCCAAACAACCGGGTGTTTTTTCAGGGCTCGCTGGCCCTGTTGATCTTGAACGCCGACCGCCCGACATGCGACCAGATTCTCGAACGCTGCACCGAGCTGTTGCGCACCGAACTGAGCGACGCGGACTTCCTCGATCTGTTGCGGCTGGTGCAAGTCGCGATGATCAAAGGCGAAGTCACCGGTCCGGAGGTTCAGGAGCTGCGCGCCTTGTGCGCCGAGGAATACCCGGCACTCGAGCCGCGGATGAACCGCGAGTTGGTGCGCATTCTGGTCTACACGCAGGAAGAGTCGTTCTTGCCCCGGGCCATCGAGGAATTGCAGGGCGATGGTCCGCTTGAAGAGCGCATCCACCTGGCAGGCCATTTGCGCTTTCTGACGCGCGGCTGGACGCCGGAGTATCAGCTCGCCCTGCTGCAGTTCTACGAAAACACCCGCGACATCGAGGGCGGTCACAGCTTCAAAGGCTACATCGACAATTTCATTCGCGACGTGTATGCCGGGACCTCGGACGAGGTGCGGCAATTGATTCTCGACCGGGCCGAGGAAATGCCCGCCACGGCCATGCACGCCGTGGCCGATCTGCCCGACGTGCTCGAGTTGGACCAGGTCGCCGGGCTGATCGACCTCGACCGCGCGCTGCTGAATAACCCGCGTAGCGGGGCCAGGCCGCTGGCGACCGCGATCATCGCAGTGCTCGGGCGCAGCAAGCATCCGCAGGCCATGGCCTACTTGCGCGAGTGTTACGAGCAGCAGCCCGATCGCCGGCAGGAGCTGGCCATGGGCCTGGCCCAAGACCCGGGCAGCGAGAACTGGCCGCTGTTGATTCGGGCCTTACCTTCGCTGCAGGGCGCCGCGGCCATCGAGGTGCTCGTGCGGCTGGCCGAGTCCGACGTGGTGCCGACGGAGCCGGAGCCGATCCGCCAGGTGATCCTGGCCGGGCTGCGGATGGGTGACGACGGCGTGAAACAAGTGCAGGCGCTGCTCCAGAAATGGAGCGGCCAGACTCCCGAGGCGTCGGGCGACGGATCGGGCGGCGCTTTGGCCCCCTGGCAGCAGTGGTTCGCCGCGACCTATCCCAACGCGCCGCCGGCCGAACTGGCCAAGGGCGCCGAGGGACGCTGGACGATGAACGTGCTGCTCGAGGCTCTCGAAGGCACGCATGCCCAGTTGGCCGACGCCAAGCGCGGAGCCCTGGTGTTCGAAAAGTCGCAATGCGTCAAATGCCACCGCTTTGGCGCACGCGGCGAGGGCGTCGGTCCCGACCTGACCAACGTCAGCCGCCGGTTCCAGCGCAAGGAGATCGTCGAGTCGGTGCTGTTCCCCTCGCAGGTGATCAGCGACCAGTACTCCAGCAAGACCCTGGTGACGACCGACGGCCGCAGCTTTACCGGGATCATCGGTTCGGCCGGTGAAGACGCCGTGGTCGTGCTGCAATCGACGGGCGACAAGGTCGTGATCAACAAGGACGAAATTGAAGAGCTGGTGCCGAGCAACAAGTCGGCCATGCCCGAGGGCTTGTTCAACAACCTGACGCTCGAGGAGATTGCCGACTTGTTTGCCTACTTGAATTCACCGCCGGCCAACTGAGCGAGACTTCACCCGTCGCGCTGGCCGACTTAGGATCGAGATCGCATTCGACAAGTGGCCGTTTTTTCCCTGTGTCGAGGGTCCAGGTCATGCGCGCGTGTTGCGGTTGGTTGGCGTCGATCGTCTGCGTGGGCCTCTTGACGGGCGTTTCGTTGGGCCAGGCCGAAGACGCGACCGCGCCCCGCGTGGGACGCCAGATCGACGACTTTGCGCTGACGGATTTTCGCGGCCGCACCTGGTCCCTGGCCGAGTTCGCCGATCGGCCGGTCGTGGTCGTCGCCGTGTTGGGTAACGATTGTCCGCTGGTGAAGCTGTACGCCCGACGGCTGGTCGAGTTGGCGACCGAGTACCAGGGACGCGGCGTGCAGTTCTTGGCCATCAACGCCAATCGCCAAGATTCGCTGAACGCGCTCGGCGCGTTTGCCCGACAGCAGCAGATCGAGTTCCCGCTGCTGAAAGATCCCCGCGGCGATGTGATCGACCGGCTCGGCGCCGCGCGCACGCCCGAGGTGTTCGTCCTCGATTCCGGCCGCACGGTGCGCTATCACGGGCGGATCGACGATCAGTACGGCGTCGGCGTGCAACGGGCCCAGGTCGGCCGCCGCGACCTGGCCATCGCGCTCGATGAACTGCTCGCGGGACAGGCCGTGAGCGTAAGCGAGACCGAGGCGCCCGGCTGCCTGATTGGTCGTGTCCCGACGGTCGAGCCGCACGGCGAGGTGACGTATTGCAACCAGGTCGCGCGGCTCTTACAGGCGCATTGCGTGTCGTGCCATCGCCCCGGCGAGGTCGGGCCGTTCCCGTTGACCACCTACGAGGAGGTGGCGGGTTGGGCGCCGATGATTCGCGAAGTCGTATCGCAGCGGCGAATGCCGCCCTGGTTTGCCGATCCCCGGCATGGCCGCTTTGCCAACGAGGCCCGACTGTCGGATGCCGAGCTGGCGACGTTGTTCGCCTGGATCGACCACGGCACGCCCGAGGGCGACGCGGCCGAGCTGCCGTCGCCTCGGCAATTCGCCACCGGCTGGCAGATCGACGAGCCCGACGCGGTGTATTACATGAGCGACGAGCCGTGCACGATTCCGGCGACGGGGGTGATGGATTATCAGAATTACGAGATCGACCCCGGCTTCACCGAGGATCGCTGGGTTCAGGCGGCCGAGGCGCGGCCGGGCAACCGTGCGGTCGTACATCATCACCTGGCCTATTTCATCCCGCCCGGCGGCAACCGGCAAATGAGCCAAGTGGCCAACCAGATTGCCGGATATGCCCCCGGCTCGCCACCGTTCGTCTATCCACAGGGAACGGCGCTGCGCATTCCCGCAGGCTCGAAGATCGTGTTTCAAATGCACTACACGCCGGTCGGTTACGAAACGACCGACCGCAGCTACCTGGGCCTGAAGTTCGTGCCGGCCGACCAGGTCGAGCGCGAGGTGCACAACGAGATCACGGGCAACATCGGCATCCGCATTCCGCCCGGCGACCCGGACTATGCGCTCGCATCGAAGCGCCGTTTCAAGACCGACACCCTGCTCTTGAACCTGGCCCCGCACATGCATTTGCGCGGCAAGGCGTTTCGCTTCGAGCTGGAGCGACCCGACGGCAGTCGCGAGGTGTTGCTCGACGTGCCGCGCTACGACTTCAATTGGCAGTTGCGCTACGACCTGGCCGAGCCGCTGCTCGTGCCGAGCGGCAGCCGGTTGCATTGCTATGCGCGGTTCGACAACTCGGCCGATAACCCGGCGAACCCCGATCCAACGGCCGAAGTCCATTTCGGCGAGCAGACCTGGGAAGAAATGATGTTCGGTGTGTTTCAGACCGTCTCGCCGGTGGGCGAACACGGAGATACCGCGCAGGCCGATGCCGCGAGCGAGTAGCGCCGCGCGCCACTACCGGCGGCGGGCTTGATAGCGCCGGCTGGCCTCTTCGAGGAGCTTGCGCTCTTCCGCCGTCAGGCTTGCCTCGCCCGAGCGCAGCACCTTCTCCAGGGCCGCATCGACGCGGGCCTCGAACGAGCGCGTGTCTTGCGGTTCGCGGCCCGGATCGTGCAGCTTGAGCTTCGACCGCCGCAGCTTGACGGTCCGGGACCAGTTGGGCAGGACGCGCCCCAAGTTCCAGCCGGTGCGGTAGTAGATGAACCCGAACACAAAGCCGGTGATGTGCACCGCGGCGGCCACGTTGCTGTGCGTGGCGCCGGTCGCCGTCAGGATGTCGCCGATGAACATCAGCCCGACCGCCGCCCACGCCGGAACCGGCAAGAACATGCCCAGCAGGATCGTGCGGTTGGGAAAATGACAGGCAAACAGCGCCAGCACCGTCGATACGGCGCCGGATGCCCCCAGCATCCTGGTCTGCGGGTTCGCGCCTTGCAGCGCTTCGACGCCGGCCCAGACCACGGCGCCGAGCACAATGGAAGTCAGGTAGACGCGCAAGAACTCCTTCGGGCCGTAGACGGCTTCGACGTCGCGCCCGAAGAAGTAGAGCGCGATCATGTTGAACAGGATGTGCATGATGTCGTCGGGGGCGTGGGCGAACCCGCAAGTGAGGAATCGCCACCACTCCCACGGCACGGTCAAAGTGCCGACGCGCAACGACAGCAAGTCGCTCAGCCATCGCCCGCCGCCGGGCGTGGCCGCGGAGAGCTGATCGAGCAGATAAACCGCCACGTTGGCGATGATCAGGTTGACGACCATCGATCGCCCGCGCGTCCACGAGCTGTCGTCTTCGTCGCGCAAATAGTCGCGGTCGTAAAGTCCCATCCGGCCCAGGCCCTCGAGGCGGCGACGCGCAGCATGAACTTGCCGCGCCGCTTCCGAATCCTAACATTTTCCGCGCAATCGATCCGCCGCACTCCAGCGGAAAGGTGCGATTTTTTGCGCGCCTGAGCCGCGACGGGTCAACTCAAGAGTGCCAGCGTGCCGCTCGGTGGCGCAGCGCCGGCAGATGGCCCAGCCAGATCAGGGCTCTTCGTAATCGGCGCGGTCGCCCGGCGCGCGGACCACGCCCTGCTGGGCCGCCAATTGATCGACGAGCTGCTCGTTGGCCTCGACCAGCCGCGCTACATCGGCGCGCGTCTGGGCCAGCCCGGCCTCGAGCGTCTCGCGATGCTTGGTAACGGCCGTCAGCTCGGCCTGCAGCTCGGCCAGCTCGGTCTTCAGCGAGGCGATCGTGGCGCGTTCGAACTCGACGTGTTTCTGGGCGTCGGCCAGCGCCGCGTCCATGTTTTGCTGGTCGACCTCGGCCGAGGCGACGCGATCGCGGAGCACGGCCATTTGCTGATCGAGATCGCGGAACAGCACGTTGTAATCGCGCAGCCGGCGCACGTATTTGCGATCGACCTGCCGGTCTTGAGGATCGTTCGGATCGGCGTCTTTCCCGTCCTTGAGATACTCCTGCACCGTCTCGGCAGGCAACAGGGCCTTTTGCGCCTCGTCGTCGAGCGTCGTGAACAGCTCATGACGGTCCCGGGGCAACAGCTCGTAGATGGTCCAAGTGCCACCCGCCGCCTGGCTGGCAGCCAGGCGCTGGAGCGACTCGGGGCTCATCGTCATCGCCGGGGCGAGCGCCACCTTGGTGTCGCCTTCGAGGCCCGTCACGCGGAACTGTCCGAGAAACTGTCCCCCCTCGCCGCGCGGCTTGTCCTCGAACACGTTCAGGATCGATCCGCCGACAATCTGATGCGGGCTGGGGTTGGCCACTTCCACGCTGGTCGCTCCGGTCATCGGATCGACGGCACTGGGAGTGACCTGGTACCAGACGCGACCGCGATCGACGAGCAGCCCATGCAGCTCGGCGACTTTCTGCACGATGCCCGGCTTGACGAGCTTGCCGCCTTGGAGCTGCCCCCAGCGGGTGACTTTCACCTGTTCGATGGCCTGTTCGAGCTGCTGCTTGGCATTCTCGTTCGCCTCACCCCACGAGCGATGCGCCTGCAGCGCCAGCATGCCCAGGAAGAAGAATCCCAGGGCGGCCACGATGACCAATCCGGCGAAGACCTTGCCCAGTGTGCTCATCGACCCAGTGTGCTCATCGAACCGGTGTGCTCGTCGAAGAAGTTGGCGCGAACAGCTAGACGATTTTGCCGCGTGAAGGAGCTGGCCGAGCCTGCTCAGGACACGATTGCGCAAGGACTTACGTCGCTCATCGCCTTCGTCGATCTTAGGCCGACCGGAATAGGCGGTCAAGATTCCGCAAACTGCCCTGAAGGCGAAAACTACCTGGATTGACGGCGATCCATTCGCTGCGACACGCGTCACGCGGCGTGCCCCACCGCTCGATTCGTCAGAATCGTTGAAGTCGGAATCGTTCAATGCCGAATCTTTCAGCCGTAACGGGGTGTATCCGACGCGAAAGGTTTGGCCGGTGGCCAACGGCAAGACGCAAAGCGAACCAACCACGGCTCCGCTCACCGCGGGGCAGCGGTTTGCGCCGTGGGGCGAGCTGGTGCAGCGCGCGACGCAATGCAGCCGGCTGCTGCGCGCCGCCCTGGCCCACAGGGCCGAAGCGGCCGGGCTGGGCGACGTCGAGTTCTGCTTGCTCTGGAATTGCCAGTCGGCCGTGCCGGCGGGCCTGCACCAAAACCAGCTGGCCGCCGAACTGGGCGTGTCGGCGGCGCAGATCAGCGCGCTGGTCGAGCGGCTCCAGCAACGGGGGCTGATCGCCGGTCATCGTGATCCGCGCGATCGCCGACGCCAAGTCTGGTTGCCCACGTCGCAGGGCCGCCAATTGCTCGATGCCGTGTTGGCGCGGCTCGAGCCTTGGCTGGCCGACGCCGAACGGCACGTCTCGGCCGCCGAAGTTCGCGAGCTGGGTGCGGCGCTGCGTCACTTTCAAATAGCGATCAAGGACCCCGGTGCGCCGGCGTTGCGCATCGTGTCCCTCGACCACGAAGTCGAGGAGGCCCAGCCATGAATGGCTCCTCGACGCGTGGGCTGTTCTTGCGGCGCGTGATCGCACACGTCGTCTACCGGGCGGTGCTCGCGGCGGCCACCTTGCTCGTGGGGACGGCGTTGTTCGCCGGTACGGGTTGCTCCCGGGCCTTTGCCTTGCGGCAAGCCGACTTGGACGCCTACGCACGGATCAACGAGAAGATCAACGATCCCCGCTGGGACTTGCAGGACTACTCGATCAATATCGACTCGCGTTCCCGGTTGTTCGATCCAACTTGCAAGGTGGCACCCGCGATGCCACCCGACGATCCCGTGTCGCATCGGCTGATGCATTGTGTCGACGACAAGCACGGCTTTTGCTGTTGGCATCTCAACGGCGACATCGATACGGCCGAGAACCCGAATTGGGCGGCCTTCTTGCCGACCAACGAAGACGGCGTGCTCGTGCTCGATCTGCGCGGGACCGTCGACGTGGCGCGGTTGAATTCGCGGAATTATCAAAATCAACTCGAACAGCTCTACTTGTCGGCGCTCGACGTGGCGTTCGAGCGGTTCCGCTTCGACACGCAGTTCTTCGCCGGTTACGGCATCGATTACCAGAGCGAGGGCGAGGCCCTCAACAGCTTCGGCTCGGCCAGCAAACTGCGGCTGCGCAGCCAGACGCCGGCCCGCGCACCGGTGGCCACGCAGGCCACGCGGCTGTTCGCCAGCGGCGGCACGCTGGTCGTGGGGTTGGCCAACCAGATCATGTGGCAGCTCTCCGGGCCCGACAGCTATCAGGCCAACACGCTGGCCGCGTTCACGTTCGTGCAGCCACTGTTGCGTGCCGGCAGCCGCGCCGTGGTGCTGGAACGCTTGACGCTGGCCGAGCGCACCTTGCTGGCCAACGTGCGGCAGATGGAGCGCTATCGCCAGGGCTTCTTCGTGAATGTCTACACCGGCCGCGATCCGGGCCAGGGTCCGCAACGCCGCGGTGGTTTCTTCGGCGGTTCGGGTTTGGAAGGCTTCTCCGGGATCGGTACGGGCGGCTTTGGCCGGGTCGGCGGCGCGGGCGGCAGTGGCGGCGGCGGCGGTGGGTTTGCCGGCGGCGCCGGTGCGGCCCAGGCCAACGGCTATCTGGGCCTGCTGCAGGACCAACTGCAGATCCGCAATCAGGAGGCCAACGTCGCCGGATTGCGGGCCAGTCTCGCGCAGCTCGAAGCCGCATACGAGGCCGGCCGGATCGACAACCGTCTGCAAGTCGAGCAGACGCGGCAGGCGCTGTTCAATGCGCAAAGCGTGCTGCTCAACACCAAGGCCGCCTTCGACACGGCGCTCGACGCCTACAAGGTCAACCTGGGTTTGCCGCCCAATTTGCTGCTGGAGATCAACGATCGGTTGCTCGACCAGTTCAATCTGCTCGATCCGGAGTTGACCGACTCGCAAAACACGGTGCTCGACGCGCTCGAACAACTGCGCACCGACGATCCCGAGTCCGGCGGCCTCGCCGCGGGCATTCGCGCCGCGCAAGAGGGTGCCCGGCTCGAAGCCGCGCACCTGGCGATCGTCGAACGGGACATGGAAACGCTGCGCGAAGCCTTGCCCCGTCGTCGCGAGACGCTCGACCGGCTGATCGGCCGCGAAGAGGTCAAACGCGGCGACGTCGATCGCAGTGCGTACGACTCGGCGCGACTGGCCGAACGCTTCGCGGAGCTAGAGCGCGATCTGACCGACTTTCAAAAGCGCTCGGGCGACACGCGCACGCGCGTCGAGCAGCTCGCCCAAGAGGCCGCGGCGGACCGACCCGAGGTGCGGCAACAGTTGATCGGCCTGCTGAGCGATCTGGCCGACGAGTTGTTCGAATTGTCGCTCGTCCAGGGGCGCATCCGCCTCGACAGCACCAACCTGATCCGCGTCGAACTCGATGCGAACGAGGCGTTCCGCATCGCGCGGGTCAACCGGCTCGACCTGATGAATGCCCGGGCCAGCCTGGTCGATAGCTGGCGGTTGATCGAGTTCAATGCGAACCAGCTGCGCAGCGACGTCGACTTCGTCTTCGACGGCGACATCAGCAGCACCGACGACAATCCCTTCCGGTTCCGCAACACGACCGGCCGGCTGCGCGTGGGCCTGGAATTCGACGCCCCGCTGACCCGGCTGTCCGAACGCAATCTGTACCGCCAATCGCTGATCGAATTCCAGCAGGCCCGGCGGAACTACTACGCCTCGGAGGACGGCATCCGGCAAGGGCTGCGGTTGACGCTGCGGACGATCGATCTCAATGCGCTCAATTTCGAGCTCCGCCGCGAGGCGGTGCTCGTCGCGCTCGAGCAAGTCGATCTGACGCGACTTAACCTGAAACGGCCGCCGCAGCCCGGCCAGACGAGTGAACAACTCGGCGCGACCACGGCCCGTGACTTGCTCTCGGCCTTGAGCGACCTGCTCAACGTGCAAAACGATTTTCTGAGCGTGTGGGTCAACACCGAGGTGCAGCGCGTCTCGCTCGACTTCGATCTGGGCACCATCCTGCTCGACGAGCACGGCATGTGGATCGATCCGGGCGCGATCACCGGCGACTCGTTCGCGGCGAAACATCTCTCGGGCGACGACTGCCAGAACACCGTCGGTCCCGAGTGGACCGATCTGCCTGCTGAATTGCAGTCGGGCTCACGGCCGGAAAGCGTCGAGCCGCCGGCACAGGAAGAGCTGCCCCAGCCCGAGGCCGCGGCCCCGCTGCTGCGCAAGGTTTCGCACCAGGTGTCAGTTGCCCCTCGCCAACCAGCGGAAGTCGCGAAAGACCCGGCGAACGGCCCCCCGGAGAAAAAAACCGTACCTCAGGCCTGGAAGCCCGCTCGGCGGGAGCTGCGGCAGAATCCTGGCAGCGGGTCAAAAGGCTCGGTTTCTTCCCCCTCGGCAAGCGGGGTAAAACAAACGGGTTGGATTGACGATGGCTGGGTCGGCCGAGATGACAGCCGCGCCACAGCCGACTAAGATTAATGGGCTTTCGTTGCTAGCCAGCAACCGCCCGCCCGTTGTTTCTCGCCACGAAGTTCTCTCCACGAGGGGTCTCAGGGTTCTCTCCGCGAGGAGTCTGAGGGGGCCCCGTCGCTCGTGCGAGGCCCTGCCTTCTGCGAGGACGTGCTATGCCAGTTGCCAACCGCCGCGGTCTCTCTTGGGTCGGCACCCTGATCGGGTTGTCGGTCCTGGTCGGTGTTCCGTTGGCCGCCGCTTGGCTGGTGCCCTGGGGCTCGCTCTCGGAAAAGAAGGCCGGACCCTTGGTTCACAAGGTGGCCAAGGGTGTGTTTACCAACACCGTCACCGAGCAGGGTGAGCTGGAAAGCTCAAGTAACGTCGAGGTCCGTTGCGAGGTCCAATCGCGCGGCTCCGGCTCGGGTGTGGCGATCATCGAGATCGTGCCCGAGGGCACGCACGTGGCCCAGGGCGACTTCCTCATTCGTTTCGATGCATCGAGCCTCGAGAACGAGCTCAACCAGCAGCAGATCAAGGTCAACACCAGCCTGTCGACGGTGATCTCGTCGCAGAACACCTTGGATACGGCCACGATCGCCGAGAGGGAATACCTCGAAGGCACGTTCAAGCAAGAAGAAAAGACGCTCGAAGGCGACATCTTCATCGCGCAGGAAGACTTGCGGCGCGCCGAGGACTATGCCCGGTTCAGCGAAAAGCTGGCCGCCAAGGGCTACATCACGCAATTGCAGCTCGACGCCGATCGCTTTGCGGTCGAGAAGGCCCGCAAGACGCTCGAGATCGCCAGCACGAAGCTCGACGTCCTGCGGCGGTTCACCCGAGAGAAGATGCTGCGCCAGTTGCAGGCCGACATCAAGATCGCCGATGCCAAGCTGCAGGCCGACCAGGAAGTGCTGAAGCTCGATGAAGAGAAGCTGCAACTGATCAAGGACCAGATCGCCAAGTGCGTGGTCACGGCCCCGGCCGCGGGCCAGGTCGTCTATGCCAACCAATCGGAAGGTCGCAACAACAACAGCGAGTTCATCGTCCAGGAAGGCGCCGTCGTCCGCGAGCGCCAGGTGGTGATCCGACTGCCCGATCCGGCGCGAATGCAGGTCAAAACCAAGATCAACGAGTCGCGCATCGACCGCGTGCAGGCCGGGCAGTTCGCCCTGGTGAAGCTCGATGCCTTGCCGGAAAAGCAGTTGGAAGGCGTGGTCCGCAAGGTGGACGAGTATCCGTTGGCCGGCAACTGGTTCTCGTCGGCGGTCAAGGAATACGGCGCCTACGTCGAGATCAAAGACGCGTCGGTCGGACTGCGACCGGGCATGACAGCCCAGGTGAAGATCTACGTCGAACAAGCCAAGGACGTGATCCAGGTGCCGGTGCAAACCGTGTTCGAACGGGGAGGCACCCACTTCACGGTCGTACGCAACGGCGAAAAGCTCGAGGCCCGCCAGGTCGAGATCGGTTCGACGAACGACACGTTCATCGTGATTCGCGGCGGTTTGAAAGAAGGAGACGAGGTGCTGCTGGAGCCGACGCTGCAATTGGACAACGTCCAACTGCCGGCCGAGGTGTTGGTGGCCAGCTCGGAACAGGTCCGCGAGCTGCCGAAGCTCGATCCGAAGTCTGCGCGGCCCGCGGGGGCGGTGGCCGCCGATGCGACGGCCGGCGGCGATGCCAAGCGCGAGCGTGGGAACAAACGCGGGGGCTCCGGCGGGGCCGGCGGGATGGGCCAGATGGCAGACATGGAGCCAGCGGCGATGGTCGACATGATGTTCCCCACGATGGACAAGGACAGCGACGGCCGACTGAGCAAGGACGAAATGCCTGAGCGCGGCAAGGCCAACTTCGATCAGACCGACGCCAACAAGGACGGCTTCGTCGACCGCGAGGAAATGATCGCGGCCATGACCAAGCTCAAGGAGCGGATGGCGGCCGCGGCCAAGAAGAAGGCCGCCGACGGCGAACCGCCCGCCGAGGCGGGCGAAGGCGGTCAATCCGGCTCGTAGGTCCTTGGCCCGCGACTCCTGGTCGCGCAATCGTCTCGATGAATTTCGCCGCGCGCACCGTCGACATCCGTAAGGAGTATCGCCTCTCGGGCGAAACGGTCTACGCCCTGCGCGGAGTCAGTCTCGACGTGCCCGAGGGCGATTACGTCGCCATCATGGGCCCCTCGGGCTCGGGCAAGTCGACGCTGCTCAACTTGCTGGGCTGTCTCGACCGGCCCAGCGGTGGACAGTATTTCCTGGGCAACGATGACGTGGCTCGCATGAGCGACGACCAGCTCTCCGAGGTCCGTGCCCAGCGGATCGGCTTCGTGTTTCAATCGTTCAACCTGATTCCGCAGTTGACGGTCATCGAAAACATCGAGGTGCCGCTGTATTACCAAGGGCGGCTGACCTCGAAACAGCGGGCCCGGTGCCGCGAATTGGCGCAAATTGTCGGGCTGGGAAACCGGTTGAATCACCGGCCGGCACAGCTCTCCGGCGGCCAGCAGCAGCGCGCGGCGATTGCCCGCAGCCTGGCCAACGATCCGTACTTCATCCTGGCCGATGAACCGACGGGAAATCTCGACTCGGTGACGACGCAAGAGATTCTCGACCTGCTCGCGGGGCTCAACGCCGAGGGCAAGACGATCATCATGGTTACCCACGAAGACGACGTCTCGCGGCGGGCGAAGCGCGTGGTGCGGCTCAAAGACGGCAACATCGTCTCGGACGTCAGGAACTAACGGCGATGTTGTGGCTGCGCACCTGGATCCTGGGCATCAAGAGCCTGCTGCTGCACCCGTTGCGGTCGCTGCTGACGGTGCTGGGCATCTTTATCGGCGTGGCCAGCGTCGTCTGGCTACTGGCCATCGGCGAAGGGATCAGCCAAAAGGCGCAGGAACAGATCGAAGGGCTCGGCGCCGACAACATCATCGTCCGGTCGGTCAAGCCGCCCAGCGAATCGACGGTCAGCTTCCGTGGCCCGGTGCCGTATGGCCTCACGCGCGAGGACTACGAGCGCCTGAGCCAGACGATTCCGACGATCGAGCGGGCCCTGCCGATCCGCGAGATCCGCCGGCAATTCCGCCATCAGGACCGGCTGGTCGACGGCCGGCTGGTCGGCTGCACGCCGGAGTATGCCGAGGTCACGAAATTGATCGTCGATCGGGGCCACTTCATCGCCGGCGCCGACGTGCAGGACAAGAGCAACATTTGCGTGCTGGCGCACGAGGTGGCCAAGCGGCTGTTTCCGTATGAAGACCCGATCGGCCGGGCCATTCACGTCGAAGACGCTTACTATGTCGTGGTCGGGGTGATGAAGTCGCGCACGCCGACGGCCGGTATCGGCGGCTCGCTCGCGGCGCAGGATTTCGCCTCGGACGTCTATATCCCGATCTCGACGTTGTGGAACCGCATCGGCGACACAGTCGTCACCCGGCGCAGCGGCTCGTTCGAGGGCGAGCACGTCGAGGTCACCCAGGTGACGCTCCGCGTGGCCGACGTCGACCAGGTGCTGGCCACGGCCGAGGTCGTACGGCGCACGCTGCAGCTCAACCATCGCATGGAGGACTACGCGATCGTCGTGCCCCTGGAACTGCTCGAACAGGCGCGCAGCACGCGGTTGATGTTCATCGTGTTCATGGGCTTGATCGCGGCCATCTCGCTGGTCGTAGGCGGCATCGGCATCATGAACATCATGCTGGCCACGGTCACCGAGCGGACGCGCGAGATCGGCATTCGTCGCGCCCTGGGGGCCAAGCGCCGCGACATCACACGGCAATTCCTGGCCGAGACCATCGCCTTGTCGATCGTCGGCGGCGGGACGGGAATCCTGGGCGGATTGGTCTGCGGACCGGTGACGCGCGGTCTGCGGAGCCTGATCGAAGACGCGTTTCCCGACGTGGTGCGCAACCTGCCCGAGGTGGTGCGCGACGTTTCGCCGGTGATCGTCACCTGGTCGATTCCACTGGCGTTCGGCATTTCGGTCGGCGTGGGCGTGATTTTCGGCTTGTATCCCGCGATTCGAGCCGCCGCGATGGACCCGATCGAGGCCTTGCGACACGAATAAGGGAACTGCTAGCAGCAGACGCACCGCCGTTTTTTTGTTATTCTCATGTGCCAAATTTGCGCTATTCGCGCTTGCCGCACGGAGCCATCCCGGCGGCCGAGCGCACTCCGAGGGGCGCCCTAGGGCGAACCGCTGCATGCGTGCCAGTCGCTGGATCTGCGTTGGAGGTTGTGCGCTGTTGGCCGTCGTGCCTGCATTGGCCGGCAGCGAACAGTCGGACGCCAGCCGCGTTCAAGGCACCTGGTCACTGGTGCTCTTGGAAAACGCGGCCATGCGCATGGAAGGCGAGCAGGCCAAAGGCAAGCTCGAGATTCACGGCGATCGGGCCAGCATTCTCGTGCGGCTGCCCGACCGCGACGACGTGAAGCACGAATACACGTTGGTGCTGCATCCGCTGGCGCAGCCGCCAGCCTTCGACGTGCGGTGGGACGACGGCCGCGTGACGCGGGGGATCTACCGCTTCGAGGGCTCGCGTTGGGTTCGCTGTCATGGAGATCCGAACGGCCCCCGCCCGACGACCTTCGACAACGCGGCTGCCAACGGCTTCATTCTGTCGGTCTGGGAACGTCCGAAGCCGAAATCCCCCAGCGCCGAACCCGCCGCCCAGCCGGCCGATCCGCTTGCCGAACGCTAATCGGCGCGGCCGCTCTTGCTCCGGTGGAGAACATCACGGGCCGGCGGAGGTTTCGATCCGGGCCGGACAGCCGGCGCGTCATCGAACCCAAACAAAAATCTCTAGGCGTGTCCGAGGCGCCCGATTAACGTAAGGGGATAGGGTCCGTCGTGGACGTGCGTTTCTCGAACCCGGGTGAGACGCTCTATGCCGATCCGTTCTTGGCGATTGTTGTTGCTACGCTTGACCTATAGCAACTTTGCGGCCCATCTCAACGCCGCCACGGGACGATCCGACAACCCTTGCGAAAATCCGCGACGCTCGAGGCCTCGCCCGGCCGAGCCGGTGCCCTTCACGGCCGCCACGTCGCCGCATCGTTGGCACACGGCCACACTCTGCGAACGGCGCCGTTCGCTGCTCCGTTCACGCATGCACCGGCCCGGCGGCCGCGCGTGAAGCTTCACCCCGAGCGGCTTGGCCGGGCTGGCTGCGCTGCAATTCGGCGCAGCTCTCGACCAGCCGCTCGATCGCCGCGGCGTCGTGGGCCCAACTGAGGCTGATGCGCAGCCGTGCCTGGCCTTCGGGCACCGATGGCGGACGGATCGCGGGGACGAACAAACCGCGTCGCTGCAATTCGCTCGACAAAGCCAGGGCCACTTCGGCGCTGCCGACGACCAGCGGCACGATCTGGCTCTGAGTTGGTCCGAGGTTCCAACCTTGCGCATGCAGCGCCTCGCGCACAAACGCCGCCGTGCGCAGCAATTCGTTGCGGCGGTGCGGCTCGTGATGGACCACGTCGAGCGCGGTCATTGCCGCGCGGCACAAACTCGGCGGCAACGCGGTCGAAAACACGTAGCCTCGGGCGCGCTGAACCAGCCAGTCGACGAGTTTCTGTCGCCCGACGACAACGCCGCCGAGCGTGCCGAGGGCCTTGCTCAGCGTGCCGATGCGGATGTCGACCTGCGATTCGACGCCGCAGTGTTCGGCCGCGCCGCGGCCCTGCGTGCCGAAGATGCCCGTCGCATGCGCCTCGTCGACCAACAGCATGGCGCCGAATTGCTGCCGCAACGCGGCCAATTCGACCAGGGGCGCCAGGTCGCCGTCCATGCTGAACAGGCCGTCGGTGACGATCAGTTTGCGGCGAGCGCGGCTTTGCTGGAGCGCCGCGGCGAGCGCGCCCACGTCGCGATGGGGGTAGACCTGCACGTCGGCCCGCGAAAGCCGGCAGCCGTCGATCAGGCTGGCATGATTCAACTCGTCGCTGAACACGGCGTCGCCACGGCCGACGAGCGCGGGAATAGTGCTCACGTTGGCCGCATAGCCGGAGGCGAAGACCAAGGCCGCCTCGCAGCCTTCGAAGGCGGCCAACCGCGCTTCGAGGTCGGCGCACGCTGCGCTGTGTCCTGCGACCAGCGCGCTGGCCGCGGCCCCGGCCCCGGCTTGCGGCAATTCGACCGTCGCGGCCACCAGACGCGGGTCGAGCGCCAGCCCGAGATAGTCGTTCGAGCCGAAGTCGAGCAGACGCTGGCCGGCCCATTCAATCCAGCCGGGCGCGATGCGTTCAACGGTGCGCAGACGTCGCTCAAGGCCCGCGGCGCGCCAATCGCTGAGCTGTTCATCGAGCCATTCGAGCGGATCGAGCGGCCCATCGTTGCGCATCGCGTCGCTGGTAGCCATCGGCCGCATCAGCCTTTCGCCGCCCGGTTTTTCGAGGCGCTGTTCTTCGAGCCACCTTTCTTGGCGACGTGGTGGCGCGCCTTCGGCTTGCCGAGGCGATGGGCCACGCCTTTCGGAGGGGTCATCTTGTGTCGGGCCACGCGCGGGGAGTGACCGGCCGCCTCGGCCAATTGCTCGGCCACCTGCAACACCGCGTCGAACTCGGCCGGCGAGACCGGCTGCACCGACAGCCGCGAGCCGCGACGCAGCAGTTCCATGCCCTTGAGCGACGGCGTCTTGCGCAGCACTTCCAGCGCGATGGGCACCGCGAACTTGTGCTCGAGGCGAATGTCGACCATCTGCCAAATCGGGTTCTCGGCGGACGCCTTGGGATCGTAATGATGGTCCTTCGGGTCCCAGGCCGTGTGGTCGGGATATGCCTCGCGCACCACGACCGCCGTACCGACGACGGCCGGGGGGTCGGTGCTCGAGTGATAGAACAGCACCTGGTCGCCGGCCCGCATGTCGTCGCGGATGAAATTGCGGGCCTGGTAGTTGCGCACGCCGTCCCAGCAGGTCGTCTGCCGCGGTGCGGCGGCCAGGTCGTCGATGGAATACGACTCGGGTTCGGTCTTCAACAGCCAGAATCGCGGTGAGGACGACATGTACAAACTGCCGCGGTGCGGGCAACGGGATACCAGGACGAATGGCGTGGATTCTACGGCCTAGGCCAGTGCCCCGAAAGCCGTGCTCCCGGCGATCAGCCGAGCGCACCCGACTGCCGTAAGGCGGCGATCTGCACGGGGGTAAACGCCAGCCAATCGCGCAGAACTTCGTCCGAATGTTCGCCGAGCGCGGGCGGCGCAGGCAGACTCGTGCGCGGCGGGTCACCTTCCCAGTGCAGCGGCGATGCGACCAGCCGAAAGCTGCGGCCCGCGCCGTCGGTGGCCGGCAGAACCATGCCGCGAGCGGCCACTTGCGGATGCGCCAGCGCCTCGTCGACGCCGAGCACGGGCCCATGCGGCACGTCGTGAGCGGCCAACAAGGCATGCCATTGGTCGACGGTCCGTGCGCGAGCGAGCGGTTCGAGCAGGGCGAGTAGCTCGCGGCGATGGGCGACGCGCACCGGGTTCGTCGCAAACCGTGGGTCAACGGCCCAATCGGCGTGCCCGACGGCTGTGCAGAAGCGCTGCCATTGACCGTCGTTGCCGACGGCCAGAATGAAATGACCGTCTTGCGCGGCGAGCGGCTCATAGGGCACGATTTGCGGGTGCGCGTTGCCCCAGCGCTGCGGCGCCAGGCTCGTGACGAGCGCCCCTTGAGCGACGTTGACCAGGCTGGCCAAGGTGCAGTCGGCCAGCGCCAGGTCGCAGGTCGCCCCCGTACCGGACGCACCCCGGGCATGCAACCCGGCCAGCAGCGCAATCGCGGCGTAGAGTCCGGCGAGCACGTCGGCCATGGCGACGCCGACTTTCATCGGCGGACCCTCGACGGGGCCGGTGATGGCCATCAACCCGGCAAAGGCCTGTACGGCCAGGTCGTAGCCCGGCACCTCGGCCATCGGCCCGCTGCGGCCATAGCCGGAGATCGAGGCCCGCACGATGCGAGGATTGAGCTGGCGAACACGAGCGTCGTCGAGGCCGAGCCTGGCCAACGAGCCAGGCAGAAAGTTCTCGACCAGACAATCAGCCTGCATGAGCAATGCATCGAGCACGGCGCGCGCCTGGGGATGGGCCAGGTCGAGGGCCAGCGACCGCTTGCCGCGGTTGCACGACAAGTAGTAGGCGCTCGTACCGCCTTCGGGCAAAAACGGCGGACCCCAGGCCCGCGTGTCGTCGCCCGTACCGGGGCGCTCGACCTTGACGACGTCGGCGCCCAGGTCGGCGAGCACCTGGCAGCACAACGGGCCCGCCAGCACGCGCGACAAATCGAGCACGCGTACGCCTGCCAGCGGCAAATGGGGAGTCGAGGAATCGGCGACGGGCGACGTCATGCGCGGTGCTCGCAACGGGTTGGGCCTGGGCGGCAGGCGGTCCCTGCCTCCGCACACATCAGAGGATATACTGACGCGGTTCGGGTCGGCCTGCCCCGTGGGGAAATCGTCTGGGGCGGCCCCACGTTCGCATTCCGGAGGAGAGCCTGGTTGTGAACTCGACAAGTTCCACCGTGCACGTGAATCTCGGTCCGCGCAGCTACGACATCCGCATCGGCACGGGCAATTTGCACGAGCTGGGAGGCTGGATTAGCGCGTCGGGTGGGCCGAGTCATGCGGTCGTCATCAGCGATACCAACATCGACCAAACGCATGCCGAGGTCGCCGTCAAGAGTTTGCAGGACGCCGGCTGGCAGGTCGAGGTGCTGGTGACCGATCCCGGCGAACGGACCAAGTCGGTCAAGACGGCCTGGCTGCTGTGGGACAAGCTATTGGAGCTGAACGTCAATCGCCAGACAGCGGTCGTTGCCGTCGGCGGCGGAGTTGTCGGCGATCTGGCCGGCTTCGTGGCCGCGACCTACGGGCGCGGACTCCCCTTCTGGCAGGTGCCCACCACCTTGTTGGCGCAGGTCGATAGCTCGGTCGGCGGCAAGGTGGGCGTCAACCTGGCTGGCGGCAAGAACATGGTCGGTTGCTTTTGGCAACCGCGCGGCGTGTTGATCGATACGACCGTGCTCAACACCTTGCCGCCGCGCGAGTATCGCGCGGGGTTGGCCGAGGTGGTCAAGTACGGCGTGATCCTGGACCCGGAGTTTTTCGTCTATCTCGAACAGCACATCCCCGGCATCAAGAACCGCGACCCGAGCGTGCTCGAACACATCGTGGCCCGATGTTGTCGTCTGAAGGCTGACGTCGTCGAACAAGACGAACGCGAGGAGACAGGACATCGGGCCGTGCTGAACTATGGCCACACCTTCTGTCATGCTTTCGAGACGCTGACCCGGTATGCGCAGTTGTTGCACGGCGAGGCGGTTTCGATCGGCATGACCTGCGCCGCACAACTGGCCGAGCGCTTGGGACGTATCGATGCGGCGCTCGTCAAACGCCAGGAGCGGCTGCTGCGGGCCCTGAGCCTGCCGACGTATGTCCCGCGGTTGAACGCCGACAAGGTGATCTCGGTGATGCGCCGCGACAAGAAAGCCACGGCCGGCCATCTGCGGCTGGTGCTGCCGACGCGATTGGGCCACGTCGAGCTGGTCGACGATGTACCGGTCCGCGAAATCCGCGCCGTGCTCAACGCCGGGCGGCCCGATCTGCAACGTGCGCAAAAGCAGGCCGGCCCCGGCGAGGCGGCGCCCCCTGGGCCAGCGGCATCTCCGGGGTCAGAGGCACCCAGGGCTGCGACGGTCGATGGCGAGACTGCCGACGCGCCGTCAAAGGGGTCGCAGCCGTTCGAAGAGGCGGTGGCCGATGCATCGAATGCCATGCCGGCCGAATCCATCTCGCTGGGACCGATCTCGACTAATCCGGAAGAGGCCCTGGTCGCCCCGGCCGAGCCACCGGCGGCCGGCGAGCCGGGCGAGACGAGCGACAACTAACGCACCGCCACAGTTAACACACGCGCCTCAGACGCGGTACGAGCACGGGGCATGACCGCTGGTTCCGAGCACAGCGACGAGCGGGACTTGGCAGACCATCTGCGCTTGGCGCTGTTGCCGGGAATCGGTCCGCGGCTGCGCCGCGCACTGCTCGATGCTTTCGGTAGTCCCGCCGAGGTCTTGAGAGCATCGCCTCAGCAGTTGGCTCTCGTACCGGGCATTGGTCCGAAGCTGAGCGGGCGCATCGTCGACGTCCGCGATTCAATCGACGTCGCGAGCGAACTGGCACTGGCGCGCCAGCATGGCATCCAGTTGATGCTCGACACGTCGGCCGAGTATCCGCCGCTCTTGGCCGAGATTCCCGACCCACCCGGCGTGTTGTATCTGCGCGGTACCCTGGCTTCGTCCGATGGGCTGGCCGTGGCGATTGTCGGCTCGCGCCATGCGACGCGCTACGGCCTGGAGCAGGCCGAACGACTCGCCGCGAGCCTCGCACGCGCCGGGGTCACCATTGTCAGCGGCCTGGCCCGGGGCATCGATGCCGCGGCGCATCGTGGCGCACTGGCCGCCGGCGGTCGCACCTTGGCGGTGCTCGGCAGCGGGCTGTTGGAAATCTATCCGCCCGAGCACGCCGAGCTGGCCGCGCAGATCGCCGGCGCCGGCGCCGTCTTGTCCGAAAACGCCTTGCGCGGCACGCCATTGCCGGGCACCTTTCCACAGCGCAACCGGCTGATCAGCGGTTTGACGCTGGGGACGATCGTCGTCGAGGCGGCCGAACGCAGCGGCGCGTTGATCACGGCGCGCCATGCCTATGAACAAGGCCGCGAGGTGTTCGCCGTGCCGGGCCGGGTCGACAACCGCCTGGCCCGTGGCTGTCATCGGTTGATTCGCGACGGGGCGAAGCTGGTCGAAACGGCCGACGACGTGCTCGAGGAACTCGGGCCCTTGGCCCATCCGGTGCAGACGGACGACGCGACGACCGTGCGGCACCCGGCCGAGTTGAAGCTGAACGACGTCGAGCGCATCGTGTTGGCCGCGCTCGACGGCGAAACGACGGCCATCGATACGGTCGTCGCCGCGACGGGCCTGGCCGCTTCGCAGGTTTCGGCCGCGCTCGCAGTGCTTGAAGTGCGCCGCCTGGTGCGGCGCGTCAGCGGCCAGCTCTATGCCCGGCGCTGATCCGCGCGGCGCCGCCTCGCGGCTTCGACTACGACCGCGGACCGATGCAATACAAATGGCCGACCCCACGGAGGAACACTTGCCCCCGGCTGATGGCCGGCGAGGCGTAGGTTTCTTCCCCTAGGGCGTTCTCGGCGACTTGTTCGAACTCCGGACCCGGCCGGACGACGGTCATCACGCCGTCGTCCGAAAGAAAATAGGCCAGGCCGCCGGCCGCGACGAGCGAAGCGCTATAACGCGCGCCGATCCGCTCCATCCAGTGCCGCTTGCCTGAGGCCGCGTCGAAACAACTGGCGATGCCGTTGTCGGCCACGATCAAAAAGTAAGGCCCGATCACGATCGGCGACGGCACGTACGATGCGCCCTTGATCGTCCGCCAGACGATGTGGTCGTCGGTCAGTTGGCCGGCGCCCGTCGGGCGGATCGCCAGGATGTGATGGTCGGGAAACCCGCAGGTCATGAAGACCAGCTCGTCGTTGTTGACGAGCGACGCCACGAATTGCTCGGTGGGACCAGCGAGAACCCAGCGGCGCTCGCCGGTGCGCGGATCGTAGCTCGACACGCACTTGTTGCCCGAGAGCAACATTTGCGTCTGCCCGGCGAACTCGCGGATCAACGGGACCGAGTAACTGCGCGTCTTGTTCTCGCGGTCGATCTTCCACCGGGTCGCGCCGCTGGCGCGGTCCAGCGCCACGACAAAGCTGTCGCCGTCGTGGTCGCCATTGACGATCACCAGGTCCTCGAACAGCACCGGGCAGCTCGAGTAGCCGTGCTTGCTGTGAAACGAGCCGGGACGCACGAGCCAACGCTGCTGGCCCGCAAAGTCGTACGCCGCGACCACCATCTGGTCGCCTTCGAGAAACGTGACGTACACCAGCTCGCCATCGGTGGCCGGGGTGCTCGAGGCGTAGCTGTTGAGCGGGTGCTTTTCCTCCAGGGGCGCCGTGACGACCGTTCGCCGCCAAAGCTCGCGCCCGTCGCGGCGATCGAGCCCCATCAGCACGCGCTCTTGCGACTCTTCCAGGCAGGTGACCAGGAACAGCCGGTCCTGCCAGATAATCGGCGAAGAATGGCCCCGGCCGGCGATGGGCACCTTCCAGGCGACGTTTTCCGTGCCGCTCCAGGTGGTGGGTACGTTCGGCTCGAGGCTCGTGCCGTCGCCCCGTGGGCCGCGCCAGCAGGGCCAGTCCTCGGCCGCAGACCGAGCGACTTGGCCGGCGAACAATAACAAGACGAGGGCAGCAATCGACACACGCGACACGAGCCTGGCCTCCTGCGGTGGGGCGAACGACTTGACCGCTGGGGCCAAGTCTATCCGGACCGCGTCGCGATTGCCCCCCAGCGCCGGCAAAATGCCGGCGCCGTTCAATAAAAAAAGCCGCGGTACCCTGTTGGGCCCGCGGCCTTGGATCCAAACCCCCTGCCATTGCGACGGTGGAGTCGCTTCGAGAAGTACGCGAGATCAGGCTGTGCTAGGCACGGGCCGTTGGTTGATCTCGGTCCACGAATTCAGGGTTGGCACCTCCGACGGAATTAGACAGGAGGCTGGGATCCGCCCGGTTGTCACCAACCGAGCCGCAAACAGACATCGGCAATTTTCGCTCCCAGCTTGCGGACAAACCGCGCGGCGTTTGAAGCCGCGCGGTTGTGCCCGCTCGCTAGAGCTTAGCTGCAACCCGGCTTTCTTTATTCTATGCCGCGACTGCAATGCAGGCGGAGAAAATGCACGGAAAAAAATCGAGGCCGCGGGTCTCCCGCGCCCGTCGCGGAAAGCGGCAGCGATCTTGCGGGGTTTGCCGCGCGGGGCCGGGGGCGTTGCAAAGTGACGCGCGATTGGCACGAGATTTTCTTGTCGCGGCGGTCGCTGGCGATCAGCGCCCTGAGCGCTCGTCGGCGTGGGCCTCAGCGCTCGTCGGCGTGCCAGCGTTCGAGCAGGCGATCGATCGCCGCGGCGCATCGCTCGGGCGTATCGTAGTTGCCCTCGGCGATCTCCCGGCGCAGCCGTGCAACGAGCTCCCAGCGAATGGGTCGCTCGTCGTCGCGCGGTTCGGTCTGGGGGGGACGTTCGTGCATGGCCATGTATTCGCCGGAGTGCCGTGTGTAAAGTCTAGCACGGATCGCGCGGCGGTACCGCCCGCCGGGCTCGTGCGGGGGGCCAGGGCGTCGCTTGACGCTGGGCGCGAGGTTTGTACGCTGGCGCGCTGGGTGACTGCAGAGGGCCGGCACCATGGAACGCAAGCGATCGCTGGGTTGGCCGATCACGCTCGGCGTGATCATGATCATCTTGCTGATCGCGCTGACGATCGGCTGGGTGCTGCTCTCGCTGGCCGCCAATCGCACCATTTCGGGCGCCTTCTGGGGCACGCTGGTCGTCGGCACGATTTTCTTCACGATCGTGCTCGTCGGCGTCGTGCTCTACCTGTTGTTGACGATCAAGGAGATCAATCTCAATCAGCGGCAGGCCAATTTCATCGACAGCGTGACGCACGAGCTCAAATCGCCGATTGCTTCGCTCAAGCTCTATTTGCAGACCCTGCGCATGCGCTCGGTGACCGAGGCCCAACAGTCGGATTTCGTCCGCGTGATGCTCGAAGATGTCGAACGGCTCGATGCCCTGATCGATCATTTGCTCGAGGCGGCCCGCCTGCGCGAAGTTCCGGAGACCAGCGAGCTGGCCGACGTCGATCTGTCCTCCTTGCTCACCGCCTGCGCGCGCGAGGCTTGCCAGCGCTATCGCCTGCCGGCCGAGGCGATCAAGCTGCATTTGCAGCCGGTGCTCCTGCGCGCCTGGCCGATCGACGTGGAGATCGTGTTTCGCAACCTAATCGACAACGCCGCGAAATACTCGGGCGAGCAGGCGCAAATCGAGATCGAGACGCTGCCCACCGCGGGCGGCCGCGTCGTGACCCGGATCTCGGACAATGGCCCCGGCATTCCGGTGCGGCTGCAGCGGAAGATCTTCGGCCGCTTTTATCGCATCGGCAGCGAGCTGGAGCGCAGGAAACCAGGCACCGGGTTGGGATTGTATATTGTCGATCAGCTCGTGCGCCGGATGCGCGGTAAGGTACACGTCCGCGACCGGGCCGGCCACTCAGGTACCATTTTCGAAGTCGACTTGCCGCTGGGCTATGCGCCGGGATCGCAGCCGCAGGCCACGGCCGCCACGTCGAATCGGCGTGCTGGCGCAGAGCAGCCGCAGACGAACATCTCGCCGGCATGAGCGAACGCAAACACATCCTCGTGGTCGAGGACGAAGCCCACCTGGCCCTCGGTATCCAATACAATCTCGAGGCCGAGGGCTATCGCGTGACGACCGTGGGCGACGGCCCCGCGGCCCTGGCCCTGCTCGGCTCGGACGACGAGGCCGTCGACCTGCTGGTCCTCGACCTCATGTTGCCGGGCATGAGCGGCTACGCCGTTTGCGAGACGCTGCGCGAACAGGGCGACGATGTTCCGGTGTTGATCCTCAGCGCGCGCTCGCTGGCCGAGGACCGGACCCGGGGATTCGACGTCGGCGCCGATCAATATCTGCAGAAACCGTTCGACCTGCAGGAGCTGCTGGCCCGGGTTCGCAACCTGTTGGCCAGGGGGCGCATCCCTCGTGCCCCGTTGAGCACCAAGGACATCGGGCCCGAGTACCGGTTCAACAGCGCCGTGGTGAACTTCGACACGTTCAAGGTGCTGGTCGACGACCAGCCGGTCCGGCTGACTTACATGGAGCTGAAGCTGCTGCGCCACTTCATCGAGAACGAAGGGGTCGTGGTCACGAGATCGCAATTGCTGGAGCGCGTCTGGGGTTTGGCTTCGAGCCCGACGACGCGCACGGTGGACAACTTCGTGATGCGGTTGCGTAAGGTATTCGAGGCCGATCCCTCGCGGCCCCGCCATTTTCTGAGCGTGCGGGGTGCCGGATACCGCTTTGTCCGTGCCGGCGAAGATGAGTGATTCGGCCTGCACGAAGCCGGTAACCTCGGGCAGGACTGGGCTTACGTGCGATGGCACGATCGGGCTGATGGCTTTCCTGTGCCGTGGGAATTAGAATACAGGGACCCTGCCGGGGGCCGCCCAACGGCTCCTCCCTTGCCCTCCTTGTCGCATTGTTGAGCGCCGTGCGCATGTCGAGCCGCATGACACGCTGTCGGTTGGTGCCCTTGGCTCTGGGGCTCACGTGGCTGGTCCTCGGCCTGCAAGCCGTGGCCGACGATCCTTTGGCGCATGTCTCCGAGGCCGACTTGCAGGCGGCCCAGGCGACGCTCGACGAGCAGGTCTTGCCGCTGTTGCGGCAATACTGCATCGATTGCCACAACAGCCCGTTTTCTTCGAATAGCTTGGATTTGAGCCAGGCGACGACCGCGAAGCAGTTTGTCGAGCAGCGCGAAATCTGGGACAAGGCCATCTCCAAGTTTCGCGCCGGCACCATGCCGCCCGAAGGCGAGGAACGGCCATCGCAGGAAGTGGCCACCGCGATGCTCGACCGCTTCGAGGCGCTGCTGAGCACGCTGGCCTGCGCTGGCCCGCGCGACCCCGGCCGCGTGACGGTGCGGCGTTTGAATCGGGTTGAATACAACAACACGATTCGAGATCTGGTCGGCATCGACTATCACGGCGCCGACGATTTTCCCTCGGACGACGTCGGTTACGGATTCGACAATATCGGCGACGTGCTTTCGCTCTCGCCGGTGCTGCTGGAGAAATATCTCGCGGCTGCCGAGGAGATCACGTCGCGGGCGATCGTGACGGACGACCCGAGCCGTCCGCGCCGCGTGCGGCTCGAAGCCGAGGACATGCAGTCGACGTTCGACTACAAGGGAGCCGTCAACGGCGCGTTTCATCTGTACTACCCGGGCGAGGTCTACGGTACGTTCGATGCCCCGGCCGCAGGCCCCTACGTCGTGCGTGCCCGAGCTTTTGGCACGCAGGCCGGCGACGAGCCGGCGCGCATGGAGCTCCGCTTCGACGAGGCCAACCGCCAGACGATCGACGTGCCGGTGACGGAAGAGGCGGCCGAGGTCTACGAAGCGAAGTTCGAATTGATCGCCGGCAAGCACCGCATCGCCGCGGCGTTCCTCAACGACTTCAACGACGCACAGGCCACCGATCCCCAGCGGAAGGATCGCAACCTGGCCGTCGACTATCTGGAAATCGAAGGCCCCCTGGGGCTCGAGCCGGCGGCGGTGCCCGAGAGTCATCGCCGGATCATCTTCATTCAACCCGAGGCCGACACGGTCGAAGGCTGCGCGCGGATGGTGCTCAAGCAGTTTGCGACGCGTGCCTGGCGCCGCCCGGCGACTTCGATCGAGGTCTCGCGGCTGATGCGCGTGTTCCACGTGGCGACAGAACAGGGCGAGAGCTTCGAACGGGGCATTCAGCTGGCCTGCCAGGCCGTGCTTGTGTCGCCGTATTTTCTCTACCGCATCGAGCTGCCCCCCGGCGAGGACAAGCCGAAATCGAAACGCGGCAAGGACGAGCCGCCGGCCGAAGATGCGCCGCCCGGTCCATTGAATCCCTGGGCGCTCGCGTCGCGGTTGTCCTATTTCCTCTGGAGCAGCATGCCCGACGAGGAGCTGTTCAAGCTCGCCGAAGAGGGCACGCTCGCCGAGCCGGCTGTGCTCGAAGCGCAAGTCCGGCGCATGCTGGCCGATCCGAAGTCGCAGGCGCTGGTCGAGAACTTTGCCGGCCAGTGGCTGCAGTTGCGCAACCTGCGGATCATCGAGCCGGACCGCGGGCGGTTCCCCGAGTTCGACGAGGAACTGCGCGCCGCGATGCGCTCCGAGACCGAGCAATACTTCGCCCACATCATGCGCGAGGATCGCAGCATTCTCGAATTCCTCGACGCCGATTACACGTTCGTCAACGAGCGGCTTGCACGACATTACGGCATCAACGGCGTCGCGGGCCCCGAGTTTCGCCAGGTGTCGCTGGCCGGTACGCAGCGCGGCGGAGTCTTGCTGCAAGCGAGCGTATTGACCGTCACGTCGAATCCCACGCGGACCTCGCCGGTCAAGCGCGGCCGCTGGGTGCTCGAACAAATCCTGGGTACGCCGCCGCCCCCGCCGCCGCCTGGCGCTCCGCAGTTGCCCGACGATGGAGGTGGTCCGCTCACCGGTACTCTGCGCCAGCGGACCGAGCAGCACCGCACCGATCCGAATTGTGCGGCGTGCCATCGGCTGATGGACCCGTTGGGCTTCGGCCTGGAAAACTTTGACGCCGTTGGCGCCTGGCGCGATCAAGACGGCGCTGATCCGATCGATGCCTCGGGCGAACTGCCCAACGGGCGGACCTTTGCCGGCCCCGGGGGATTGCGCGAGATTCTCGTGGGCCAGGCGGCCGACTTTCGTCGTTGCCTGGCGCAAAAGCTGCTAACCTACGCCTTGGGTCGAGGATTAGAGGCCGGCGACCGCTGCACGGTCGATGAAATTTGTCAGTCGGTGGCCGGGTCGGAGAATCGCTTCTCGGCCCTGGTGTTGGCCATCGTGCAGAGCGTTCCTTTCCGCGGCCCGGCGGCCGCCAGCGAGCAGTGAACATGTTGCATTCCCAACCGCTCGATCGTCGTACCGTGCTCAAGGGTCTCGGCACCGTCGTGGCCCTGCCCTGGCTCGAGGCCATGACTCCCTCGGGCCGCGCGGCCGAGACGACGGCTGTGGCGCCCCGGCGGGCGGCGTTTTTCTTCGTCCCCAACGGCGTGCACATGCCCAACTGGACGCCGGCCGAGGAAGGCGCCGAATTTGTCCTGCCGCCCACGCTCGAACCGCTCGCGGCCCGGCAACAAGATCTGCTGATCCTGAGCGGGCTCTCGCACGACAAGGCCCGCGCCAACGGCGACGGACCGGGCGACCATGCCCGCAGCGCCGCGTGTTTTCTCACCGCGTGTCAGCCGTTCAAGACCGACGGCGCCAATCTCCGCGCCGGAGTGTCGGTCGATCAGATGATCGCCCAACACTTGGGCGCGCGTACCCGGTTCCCTTCGCTCGAATTGGGCTGTGATCTTGGTCCGCAGTCGGGCGGATGCGACTCGGGCTATAGCTGCGCGTACTCCGGCAACATCTCCTGGCGCACGCCGAACCAGCCGGCGTCGAAGGAAATCGATCCGCGGCTGATCTTCGAGCGATTGTTCGGCGACGTGAACCGCAGCGAGGCGGCCGAAAGCCGCGCCCGGCGGCAGCTCTTTCAAAAGAGCGTGCTCGACTTCGTGCTGACCGACGCCAATCGCTTGCGGCAAAAGCTCGGCCAGGCCGATCGCCGCAAATTGGACGAATACCTCACCGCCATCCGCGAGATCGAAACCCGGCTGAGCGCGACGCCGCTGACCGAGGTGAACGCCGAGCAGCTTGCGGAGATGACGCCGCCGCCGGGTGTTCCGTCGGACTACTCGGCCCACGCGCGGCTGATCGGCGACCTGCTGGTGCTGGCTTTCCAGGGCGACCTGACGCGCGTGGCGACGTTCATGTTCGCCAACGAGGGCAGCAACCGCAGCTACGCGCAGATCGAAGTGCCCGAAGGACATCACGATCTCTCACACCACGGCAACGACGAGGCGAAGCAGGCCAAGATCGCCAAGATCAACCGCTATCACATGGAACAATTTGCCTATATCGTCGAGCGGATGAAGGCGATTCCCGAGGGAGACTCGACGCTGCTGGACAATAGCCTGTTGCTCTACGGCAGCGGCATCGGCGACGGCAACCGCCACAATCACGACGATCTGCCGATCATGCTGGTGGGCCGCTGCGGCGGAGCGCTGCGGACCGGCCGGCACGTGCGCTATCCGAACGAAACGCCGCTGGCCAACCTGTTCGTGTCGCTGCTGGGGTGCATGGACATCACCGCCGAAAAGGTCGGCGACAGCAACGGCCGTTTGAACGATCTGGCGTAGCGCACGCCGACGGATCGTCCTTGAGCACCCGGCGCGTCGTCAGCTCGCGCCCCCTAACCCCCGGCCGCCTAGACCGGCCGATCGCTAAGGCTGGGGCGCGGCGATGAAGCCGTAGTGGCGCCCCATCCAGTAGGGCAAGAGCCAGAAGGTCGACGCATCTTCGGCGCGACCTCCGTCGCCGTCCGCCACGTGGAAAGGGTTGCCGTCCCACTTGATCAGGGCCCGCTCGTCGGGCGGCAGCCAGCGGTCCGTTTGCGGCGAGCCGCTTTGCGGGGTGCGCACGATTTGCACGTCGTCGCGGGTCGAGTTGTCGATCCGCCAGCGGACCATGTCGAGCGGCACGTCGCGCAAGTATTGCACCGCGGCCGCCGCGTCGCATTCGCGGCCGGACAAGTGGCCATAGGTGAAGTTGTAGAACGGGCTGTGCACGCGGCGGTTCATTCGGTACCACGCCTCGAGACTCGGCAAAAACGTCTCGCGCCAGGCGGGCAGCGCCTGCTCGCACAGCAAATCGCGAAAATCCATCGCCAGCAAGTCGCTGTCGATGAACGTGAACAATCCCGGGTCGGGTGATTGCGGCGGCAGCAGGTTATGGCGGTATCCGTGCCGGTCGAGCAAGTCGCGCCCGTGTTGGCGATACTTTTCGTCGCCCGTCAGGTGCGCGGCGATTTCCAGCAGCGCGATGATCTCGATCGAGTTGGTATTTCGTTCGGGCGCCCAATTCGGATCGCCGTTCAGTCGCGATGGCGACCAGATGGCCCATTGCGTGGATCGGCCGTCGATGTCGCGCAGCGAGTATTCACCGGCGATGATCTGGTCGGTCACGCGGCGGGCCAGCGCGGCCACGCGGCGGCGCTCCGACTCGTTGGCCACCAGGTCGTAGAATACGCCCCAGGCATAGTAATGCCCTGAAATCTCGTCGGAACTCGTATCGCCCTTCCAGAGCCAACGGCCGTCGGAGCTGGGCCGCCAGCGCTCGGTGACGATCTTGTTGAGCGGTTCGCCAATCCGCTCGGCGGCCGCTTCGGCGGGCGTGTACGTCCGGTTCGGGTCGGCCATCCGCTTCCATTCGCGTGGAATGACCGTGCGGGCAATGAAGCCCGGCGTACTGGTGACGGTTTGCAGGAACTCGATCGCCTCGAACCCGGCGACGGCGCTGGCCCGCGCCACCGGGTCGCGCGTGACGGCATAGCGGAAGCACTGCGACGCCAGGTATTGCCCGGTATACATACCGTCGTTGTCAGTATCCATGGGCTCCCAGGTGTTGAGGTCGCCGGGCACGCGCAGGTAGCAGACCTCGACCAGGCCCGGGGCGCGCACGTGGCGCGCACGGACGACTCTTTCGTAGTGCGCGGCCTTTTCTTCCAACGTGAGCGGTCGGGCGTCGAGCACGCTCAGGCCGCCGGCCGTGGCGATGCAGCAGCGATGCTCGCCCAGGGCCAGCACATCGCGCACCTCGTCGTGCGGTAGCCAGCGCAGCGAGTGGCGGAAGGCGAACCGCCGCCCATCGTACCGGGCCAGGCCCACGGCGGTACCGATCCACAGCCGGTCCTGTGCATCGACCGCCAAGCTGCGCACGTGAATCGAAGGCAGGCCCTCGCGCCCCGTGTAGCTGGCGACGCGTTGACCGCGATCGAACACGTCGAGGCCTACATTGGAGCCGACCCATACGCGGCCGTCACCAGTCTGGCACAGCGCGTGGACGTCGGAACTCAGCAGGTCGACGGTGCGATACAAGCGCCGGGCGCGATCGCCTTCGACCACGTACGCGCCGACGGCCGTGGCGGCCCAGAGTTGATTGTCGACCCAGAGCAAGTCGCGAAAACTCGTGGCCACCGGTGCGGTCGACTTGTTCCAGGCGCCGCCTTGACGAATCCACAGGCCGTCTGGCCCGCCCACCGCCATGCGGTCCCCCGCCACGGCGATCTCGGCCAGCGCCTGCTCGAAGCCCGCGACCGGCTCGACGCGTTCGGGCGACAGTCGGAACAGCCCGTTCCAAGCGGCGCCCCAGACCGTACCTTCGGCGTCAATCTCTACGTCGTAGGCCGGCCCGGCGACCGCGCCGCGCTCGGGCGTTTTGAATGCCGCGCCTTCGAGATAGCGAAAGCCGGCAGCGGTGGCGAGCCAGACGCGCCCCTGGCGATCGACGGTCACGGCGCGGAGGTCGTTCTCCTCTGGGCTCGCGCTGGCGACAAACGGCTCGCGGTATTCCTGTTGAAAGGGGACATCTGGCATGGCTTCGGCGGCCACGGCGCCGGGCACAGCCGCGCCGATGGCGAGCAAACGCCAAACCCAGGCCCACAAGACAGCTTTTGCACGCATCGAATATTTGCTCCCGCGAATCACGACCACAGGCAACGGTGGAGTGGCCCAGGATCATTCGCCCTTTGCGGGCGGTCAAGCGGCACCGCTTTGGAGGGGTTGATCCGGATGTGCACGGGCGCGCGACCGCAAAACCGGAATTCCGGGCTCGACGGGGACGTCCCGGGCACGCGCGGGCGGCGCACCGCACGCATCTGCGGAGCTACGTTTGTAGGGATTCAGTCAGCAATCGACTGGATGAGTTACTCACGCGAGCCGGCAATTCATGGGTCTTGTGCTGGTTGTCATCTTGATGGTCTTGAACCTGGCCTTGGGCTACGCGCTGGCCGTGTTTCTCGGGCACGATCACCTGACCTTGCATGCGGAGTTGCCGCCGGTGGTGCCGTTCGAATCGCGGCCCCTTGAGCCGGCCGAGCCCCCGGCAGCCGAGCCGATGGCCCCCGACTCGATGCCCGTGGCGGCCCCGCAAAACGAACAGCAGGGCGGCGCCGACTTCGAGGCGACGGTAGATCCCAAGGCGGCCGAAGACTTTGCGGCCCTGGCCGCGGCAGCCGACAACGGCTGATCGGCCCCGGGCCCGCCAAACGGTTTGACGACCTCTGGGTCGGACCCGTCTAATCGCGTCTCCGCAGAGGGCCGTGATTCGGGCGATGAGTCAAACCGACGGATCGAAGATGATTCTGTACCTCGTGCGGCATGGCGAGAGCGTCTTCAATGCGGAAGGCCGCATTCAAGGTCAACTCGATCCGCCGCTTTCGGAGCTCGGGCTGCGCCAGGCGACGGCGCTTGCCGAAGCGTTCACAGGCCAGACCATTCAGGCCGTGTTCGCCAGCCCGTTGGCGCGTGCCTGGCAAACGGCCGAGCCGATTTGTGCCGCGCTCGACGTGGGTGCCCAGGCCGACGAACGGCTTAAGGAAATCAATGCCGGCATCTTTCAGGGCCTGCGCTGGGATGAGATCCAGGCGGCGCATCCCGAGGCCGCGGCGCGCTGGCGCGCGCAAGAGCCCGACTTTGTCGTGCCGCAAGGTGAATCGCGCCGGGCGCTGATGGCACGCGCGCTGGCCGTGCTCGAAGCGATCCGCGAAACGGGGCTGGAGCGCGTGCTCGTCGTGGCGCACGGCGGCGTGCTCACCGCGGGCCTGAAGGCGCTGCTCGGCGTACCCGCCGAGCGCAACCCGTTTTCGTTGTTCAACGGCGCAATCAGCCAGGTGACCTGGGACAAGCAGGCCAAACTGGTCACGCTCAACCAGGTCGAGCACCTGGTGCGCTGCGGCGTGCATCAGGGCAAGGCAGGCGACCTGTATTGAAATCGGGTCCGGCCGTTTGCCGAGAACTGCCGAGGCCGCGGCGGGCGATCCGACCTACCGCACTTCGAAGATCGCCTCAATCTCGACGCGAATGTTGCCCGGCAACGAGCCCATACCGATGGCGCTGCGCGCCCCGACGCCGGCGTCGGGCCCGAACACCTGGCTCATCAGCTCGCTGTAGCCGTTGATCACGGCCGGATGCTGCGCAAAGTCGGGCGTGGCGTTGACCATGCCGAGCGTCTTGACCAGCCGGACCACGCGGTCGAGGCTCGTCAAATGGGCCCGCAGCGACGCGAGAATCGCCAGGCCCGTTTGCCGCGCGGCCTCGTAGCCGGCCTGCTGGTCCTGATCGGCGCCGACCTTGCCGGTGAGCATCGAGCCGTCGGGCAACAGCGGCCCGTGACCCGAGACGTAGGCCATATTCCCGACGACGACGACCGGCTTGTAGACGCCGGCCGGCTTGGGCGGCGGTGGCAATTGCAGTCCTAACTCGGCGATTCGGGCCTCGGCTCCCATGATGTCCCTCGACGTGTGTGCAGCGAATCGAAACCGCTCCCAGCGGCACCCTGCCGTGGCCCGGTTCCGAGGCCGCGATTCTAACAGCTTGTGCGCCATCATCCACCGGCGCCATCATCCACTGGCGCAGCCACGGCCGCTCAAGGCCTGGCCGGCGCGCCGCGCAGCTCCAGATCGTCGAATTCGCCGGTGTCGTCGAACGAGCCCAGCCCGATGCGGCCGGATAAGAACGTCTTGTCGATGGCCGTCATGGCAGGCTTGTCGAAGTCGTCGAAGTACACGGCGATCGTGCCGTCGGCCACGCGTCGAACCAGCTTGAGGCGATGCCAGTCTTCGGTCCAGGGGGTGCCCGGGTTGCTCGTCTGGCTGATCATCTTGCGCGGCGCGTCGTTGACGATGAAGATCTGGTTGGCATGCTCGTCGGCGCGCTGGCCGAAATGCACGTAGTAGAAATGGGCCGGGTCCTGGTATCCGAAGAACAGGCACATGTCGCGATGGCCATAGGAGCGCGCCGTCGTGTGCACGCGCACGGTCAGCTCAAAATCGCCCGGCGCGACGTCCTTGAGCAGGCTGATGTTGACGGGGCTGCGGTGCGGGGGCTGGTACTTGCTTTGCCTCGCCAACCGGTAGACGGGTCCCTCGGGCGTGGTGGCAATTTCCCAGGCTGCGGGATCGGTCGGCTCCCAACGGTCCGCTCCACCGGAAAAGTCTTCCCGAACGAGCAACTCGAGGTCACCTGCCCGCGCCTCGGCCACGAACACCAGGAGCGTGGCAAGTAGCGCCCCACCCACGACCGGACATCGTCGCCACATCGGTGCTAACTACCTTTCTGGCCGTAAACCTGTTGGGGATCGACCAGGCGTTGGCCGATCGTGCGCACACCCTCGGGCGTGAGCTGCCGGAAAAAGCAACTGCGGTAGCCTTCGTGGCAAGCGGCGCCTGTCTGCCGGACGCGGAGCAAAATGGTGTCAGCGTCGCAGTCGACGTAAATCGCCTCGACGTGCTGCACGTGTCCGCTGTCTTCGCCTTTGCGCCACAGCCGCCCGCGGCTGCGGCTGTAATAAACTGCCCGACCGGTGCGGACCGTCTCGGCAAAACTCTCCGCGTTCATATAGGCGAGCATCAGCACGTCGCCCGTGGCGGCGTCTTGGGCGATCGCCGGCAACAGGCCGTCGCCGCGGGAAAAGTCAGGCACATTGCCGTCGGGAGCCATCTTGCAGGGTCCAGGTGCGCCGGCCTCGGGGGCTCAGGGAAACAGCCCGTCGGAAGCCAGCGCGTCAGCATAATCGGCCCGCGCGGCGCTCACCAGCAAGACGGCCGCAGGGGGTGGGGGCCGGTGCGACCGTTTTGGCCCGCGCCGGCCGGCCCAACGCTGCAAGCGTTGCCACGCGCGCCGCTTGTCTCTCTGCCAGCACTTGTGGAGTCCGTTGGCCGGGCGGTCCGATCAATACGAGCAATCCTGAATCCTCTCGCAAGCAGGAACTTACGCGTGCCGTTGTTTACGATCTGCCTGCCGGTTCGCAATGCCCAGGCGACGCTCGAAGGGCTCGTCGAAGAGCTGATCGAGGTCGTGCATGACCTGGTGCCACGGTTCGAGATCGTCGTGCTCGACAACGGATCGACCGACGCTACGCCAGAGATAGCGCACGAACTATCGATGCGCTATCCACAGGTCCGCCGGCTGGCCTTTCCCTTGCCTGTGAGCCGGGAGATGACGCTGCGGGCCGCGATTCAAGAGACGCGCGGAGATATGCTCTTGGTTCGCGATCCCGACTCGCAGATCGAGGTCCACGAGATCTACAAGCTGTGGCAGGAGTTCGCGGGCCGCGATGCCGTGCTGGCTTGCTCGCTTCTTGAGAAGGCCAGCGGCTGGATGGCCCTCATCGAACGGTTGGGCCAAGGCGGCAAACGCGCCAAGGCGTCCGGCATGCGTCTCGACTACGTGTTGATTCGCCGCCGGGCTTTCGATGCCTTCCGCGCGGCATTGACCGCGGGCGGGCCCTTGGCCGACGAGCTGCGTCGCTTTGGTCATCCGTTCGTCGAGTTGACGATGAAGAGCCGTGGCATCGGCGAGATTCCCGAACTGCCGGCCCAGTCGGCCAGCCGCAATTCGAGCCACGCCGGCGAATCGTCTCCGCCCGCGGCCCAGCGCGTGCGGCGCCCGAACTATCTGGGCCCGATCAAGAACTTCGCGCTGGGCGAATGAGCGGCGCGCAGCGGTCGTCGTGACGCACGGACCGCTGTTGCATCGAGCAAGTGTCCAAGCGCGTCTTCGTGGCCCGCGTGTGAATCTTGTTTCGCACAGCACCTGGGCGTCGATCGACCAAACTTAAGGGTTTTTACTGGTTCGACGACTTGCCCAATTGTCCGGGCAAACTTATAGTGTGGCGAACTCGGCCACTTGCGTGTGGGGTTTTGCGGGGGTTGCGAGCGGTCGAGTCCTCATCTTTCGCTGGATCGTAGCGATATCCGTTTCCGGGTTGCATAATTGGGAGAACCGTCGGCGCCTGGTGGTTCGTGACCGGACGAGTGTTAAGGGAAACCTCGTCAGCTGCGGCCGCCGCTGGGGTAATCGCCGACCCAACAGAGTCGAGAGGTGTCTTGTCGATCGCGTGAGCCTTCGGGGCCGAGGGATCGGTCGGCAGACGTTTGGGATCTCCATCGAGTTGGTGTCATAGCTTTTTTTCCTCATCCACCCATGCGCGGGCGCGTTGCGCGCCGGCCGCGTGCTCGGTGAGGGATGCTACTCGTCTGCGCCGGAACTATTCCACGGCCCCCTGAAGCGTGGCCGCTGTCGTTGCATGGGAATTTTTCCCGGGCAGCGCGCGTGCGGCTTCCCTTGGCTTCGGCGTCTCATGCGAACGATCGTCGGTCGTTCGGTATTCATTTTTTGTTCTTTCTTTTATCGGTGTTCGACCGGCTGGCTCTCGTGCCTGCCCGGTGGAACAGGAGGCTTCGCATGAGCATTTCCCATCTTCCTGTAACGCCTGTTGACAGTCCGGTGTTTGCCCGGGCCGCCGAACCTGAAGAGGAGTCGCCCACCCGTCGCAAACGGGCGCTCCACCGCATTGCCGAGGTACGGCGCCAGCAGGGGGTTTCCTTGCGGGGCGTCGCCCGTCAATTGAAACGCACCGTGAGCGAGTTGAAGCTCGAAGAAGATCCCGGGAGCGACCTGCACCTGTCACAACTGTTTCAGTGGCAAGAGGCCCTCGAGGTACCTGTCGGCGAGCTGCTTGAAGAGAGCGATGCCCCCCTGTCGCCGCCGGTCCTCGAGCGGGCCCGGATGGTCAAGATCATGAAGACCGCCGCGGCGATTCTGGAAAAGGCCGACCACGCGAGCATTCGACGGCTGGCGCAGACACTGGTGGACCAACTGATCGAAATCATGCCCGAGTTGCAGGGCGTGAATCCTTGGCATGCCGTGGGGCAGCGGCGCACGCTCGACGAGTTCGGGCGGATCGTCGAACGTCGGATTTCGAGCGATTTATTCCGCGAGCTGTGATCATTTCAGTGGCCTCATGGCCACGGGCGTCCCGAGCTTATTCCGGTGACGAAGGGTGCGACCCAACGGCCGGCGGTGTGGCCAGCGCGAATGCTTGCCCGCCGCCGGCCGTTCCTGTTCTTGATGGCTGCCAGCAGGGTTAACCCGCCGCGCGCTTGACACGGGCATGCGGGGGCCACATGCTTGGTCTCCATTGCCCCTGCTGCCCTCCTTGGAAACAGCTACTGATCGCACCACGCCGCGTGTTGTCAGGCATGCTTTTTTCATTTTCTTGAGGGCAACCCCATGTCGGTTCGAACTGTCTTTGGCTGCGCGCTGGTGTCTTGGTGTGTCGCTTTCACATCGCCGGGAGCCGCCGGTGCGGGCGAGCGGCTCTATTTCGATGTCGATCCCACGCAAAGCGTTCTGCAATCCACGACCACGCTGAATTTCCTCGATCTGGGTCTCGTCGTGACGACCGTCGGTCAGGGGCGCCGCGGTCTCGGCGAGCCTGGCTTCAGCACCGGGCGATCCGGCCAGCTGGACGGTGTGCTCGCGGCCAATGTCGATTTCGACGCCGGCACGATGAAGTTCGGCGGCGGCGGCATGTACGGCTTGCCGAGCGGAATCTGGGAGCCGCTGCCGCAAGGCGAACACGGCATCGCCCCGGCCTTTCTGGGCATCATGATCCTCGACGTCGGCGGCGTTCCGACCCGCGCGGTGGCCGCGGTCCGCGACTTCTGGCTGGACTACGCCGATCAATACTCGATCACCTCGCTGACCGATCTGGGATCGGGCAACTACGGGTTCGCGACCGACGAATGGATTTCCGTTTCGACCAAGCTCGACTTCGAAGGGCAATCGGGCCTGGGGTTGTTGATTGATCCCGTGCGGTTCGACCTGGAGGAGCGCTACGCGGCCCAAAACATCGCCGGCCAAGGCAGTCTGAGCATGGGCGCCTCGGGCGGCTGGGACCTGCGCGTGCCAATCAACACTTCGGTCCTGACATCGGTCGATGACGTCGAAGGCATCGGGCGGATTAATGTGAGCCTGCAGGTCGCGGGCCAGATCGTCGGACATAGCTTTCAGCTTGCCGAGCCGACGATCGTGCGGGCCAATCCGGACAACGACAGCTTGGCGACGGCCCAGTCGCTCGACGCGGAGTTTCGCTCGGGCTTCGATCCGAACATCGGCGAATCGCTGGTCAACATTTCCGCGGCCATGCCGCACTTGACCATCGACGCCGAGGCTGACGGAACTCCCGATTATTATCGCTTCCACGTCTCGGCAGCCAACGCCGTGGGCATCTTTGACATCGACGGTGCGAGCTTCGATACGCGCCTGCTGCTGTACGATGCGCTCGGCAGGCTGATCGCCTCGAACGACGATGCCTCGTCGACGCTGGGGGCGTTAGGGAGCCTCAGCTCGAACGATGCCTTCATCGAATACGCCTTTGCAGCGCCGGGCGAATACACGCTGGCCGTGGTGCCCTTTGCGCAGCCGGGCCCGACGCTGGCGGCCTCCGACTCGTCGCCGGGCGGCTATCGCCTGGGCGTGGCCCTGTCGACGGCCGTCGTGCCCGAGCCGGCCAGTTGGTTCCTGGCCACGATGGGATTCGCTTTGGTGTTTGCCGCGCGGCGGCGAGGCTGGCTTCGCCGGGTGCTGTGCGGTGTCGTGTGCACCCTGGTGCTCGGCGCCTCGGGGGTCGAAGCCGCTTCGTTGCATACCAAAGATTCGGTGGAAAACGTCTTCGATCGTGATGGCGTGTTTCCGATGCCGTACCGGTTGTTCGTGCCTTCGGGCGCCGAGTCGTCGGCCGAGCAATTGCCGCTGGTGTTGTTTCTTCACGGTTCCGGCGAACGCGGCGTCGACAATTACGATCAGCTCAATCACATCGACGGCCTGATCAACGCGACGCAAGGCGACCGTTACCGGGCGTTTCTGCTCGCCCCGCAGATGACCGATTTTCCGTTCGCCGGCGGGTGGACGCCGACGTCCAGCTACGATCGCACCTTGGAAATCCTGGCCGACGTCCTCGCGACATATCCCGTTGACCCCCACCGGATCTACATCACCGGGCTGTCGATGGGCGGTTTCGGCACGTTCGAGTACCTGGCCGAGCGTCCTGATCTGTTTGCCGCCGCGGTCCCGATGTCCGGCGGCGGGAGCATTCTCGACGCGCCCACGATCAAGGACATCCCGCTGTGGGTGTTTCACGGAACCCTCGACGACGTGGTGCCCGTCACCTACTCGCGCGGCATGGTCAATGCGATTCGCAATGCGGGTGGCTCGCCGCTCTTCACCGAAATTCCCAACGGAGGGCACGATATCTGGGACCCGGTCTACAACGACGCCGAGTTGAACCAGTATGGGCTCTACGATTGGATGTTTGCGCAATCGAAGGCTTCCGCGCAGCTCGTGGCTGCGGTGCCAGAGCCGTCGTCGCTCGTGCTGGCGGCGATTGCCGGGGTGCTGCTGCTCACGGGGCGTGGCCGGCGGTGGTGCCGAAGATGAGCACACGGACCGTGCGCCGCCGACGGTGGATACGGCGGCGCATGGTCACGTTTGCCGTCCCGCCACGCGCGGCGTCAGGCGAGGATTTCGGAGATCACCCGGGCCGGCTCGACGCCGGTCAGGCGGGCTTCGAGACCGTTGAAGCGATAGGTCAACCGCTGGTGGTCGAAGCCCAACAGGCGCAGGGCCGTGGCGTGGAAATCGCGGATATGGACCGGGTCCTTGACGATGTTGTACGAGAAATCGTCGGTTTCGCCATAGATCGTGCCGCCCTTGATGCCGCCGCCCGACATCCACATCGTGAAGCACCGAGGGTGATGGTCGCGGCCGTAGTTGGTCTTACTCAGGCCGCCTTGTGAATAGATCGTGCGGCCGAACTCGCCGCCCCAGACCACCAGCGTGTCGTCGTGCATGCCGCGCTGCTTGAGGTCTTGGATCAGCCCGTAGCAGGCACGGTCCACGTCGCGACACTGGTCGGGCAAGCGGCCCGCGACGTTGGTGTGGGTGTCCCAGTTGTTGTGATAGATCTGGACGAACCGCACGCCGCGCTCGACCAGCCGCCGCGCCATCAAGACGGTGTTGGCAAACGTGCCGGGCTTCTGGCAATCCGCGCCGTACAGCTCGGTCGTGGTCGCTGGCTCGTCGGCGATGTTCGTCAGCTCAGGCACGCTCGTCTGCATGCGATACGCCAGCTCATATTGCTGAATGCGCGTGGCGGTCTCAGGGTCGCCCAGTTGTTGGTGGTTCAGCTCGTTGAGGGCCTTGAGGCCGTCGAGCGTCGCGCGGCGGACCTCGTTGCTGACGCCGGGCGGGTTGTTGATGTACAGGATCGGGTCGCCCTTCGAACGGAACGACACGCCGGCGTGCTTGCCGGGCAGGAACCCGGCCGACCAGAGCCGGGCCGAGATGGCTTGCACCTGCTCGGTATTCGACGGTTGCGCGACGAGCACGACAAACGTGGGCAGGTCTTCGTTGAGCGAGCCGAGACCGTAGCTGGTCCAGGCGCCCAGGCACGGCCGCCCGGTGATCTGGTTGCCCGTCTGGATGTAGGTAATGGCCGGCTCGTGGTTGATCGCCTCGGTATACATGCTGCGCACGAAGCTCAGGTCATCGACCATGCTGGCGACGTTTGGCAGCAGCTCGCAGACCCACATGCCCGACTGGCCGTGCTGGGCGAACTTGTATTTGCTGGGTGCGATCGGAAACCGCGCCTGGCCCGAGGTCATGGTCGTCAGCCGCTGGCCCTTGCGAATCGAATCGGGCAGGTCCTTGTCGTAATACTCCTGCATCTGGGGTTTGTAGTCGAACAGGTCCAATTGCGAGGGACCGCCGACCATGTGCAGGTAGATCACGTGCTTGGCCTTGCCGGGAAAGTGCTGCAGGCCGACGGTCGGGTTGTCCGCAGTCGCGGCCCGTGCCGGCGCGGCGCCGCCCGGCAACAGCGAGGCCAGCGCCCCCCAGCCGAGGAGATGTCCGGCCCGGCCGAAAAAGTGCCGTCGCGTTTCCAGGAGCTGATGTTCTTGCCAGGGATGCATCGGAAGCTCTCGCGTTAACGGAAGAATTCGGACTCGGCGGCCCGCGGGCAGCCGAGCCGCCTGCGCGGCTACTTGCACAGCACCTCGTCGAGGTTCATCAATTCGTTGGTCAACATCGTCCAAGCGGCCAGCAGCGTCGGGTCGAGCGCCGCGTCGACCGGCGCGTGGCCCACCTTGAGCAGCTCGGCCGCGGCCTCGGGCTGCGCTAGGTAATAGGCGCTGAGCTGGGCCAGCGACTGGTTCACGATCGCCTGCTCGTCGTCGCGCAGCGGTCGGGCCAAGAGCCGTTCGGCAATCAGGTTCACGCGTTGCTCCGGCGTGACCGCCGGGCTGCGCAGCGCGTCGGAGGCTAACTGCCGGGCCGCCTCGACAAACTGCGGATCGTTGAGCGTCACCAGCGCCTGCAACGGTGTGTTGGTGCGCTCGCGGCGCATCGTGCACGTCTCGCGGCTGGGCGCGTTGAAAATGTCCATCGATGCCGGCGGCGCGCTCCGCTTCCAGATCGTGTACATGCTGCGCCGATAGACGCTGTCGCCGCGGTCGGCCTGATAGTCGCGCGTGTTGCTGCCGATCATCGCGACGGCTTCCCAAACGCCCTCGGGCTGATAGGGTCGAACGCTCGGGCCGCCGATCTTACCAACCAGCAGGCCGCTGGCGGCCAGGGCATAGTCGCGCACCATCTCGGCATCCATCCGGAACCGTGGCCCGCGTGAGAGCAGCCGATTGTCGGGGTCTTTTTCGAGCTTGGCGGGCGTGACGAGCGCGGCCTGGCGATAGGTGTTCGAGGTGAGCATCAGTTTGAACAGCCGCTTGACGTCCCAACCGTGCTCGCGGAAATCCACGGCCAGCCAATCGAGCAACTCTTGGTTCGTCGGTAGATCGCCCCGGGTGCCAAAATCACCGGAGCTGCGGACCAGTCCGGTACCGAAAACCTCTTGCCAGAAACGGTTCACCGCGACTCGGGCCATCAGCGGGTGCTCGGGCCGCACGAGCCACTGAGCAAAGCCGAGCCGATTGCGCGGCAAGTCGTCGGGCATCGCCGGCAGGCTGCTGGGCGTCTTCGGTTTCACGGCATCGCGGCGCTGCTCATATTCGCCGCGGTAGAGCACGTAGGCCATCGCCTCGTCGGCGCGTTCCTGCATGACGTGGGCCACGGTTCCCCGGGCGCGGATGGCAGTTTCTTCGGCCTCGAAGGCAGCCAGCTTGCCGGTCAAGTCGCGGTAGGGCTCGTGACGCGCACCGAGCCACCAGGCATACAGCTCGTCGGCCTCGGCCGGCGTGCGCTGATCGGCCGCCCGGCCGGCGAGATAGTTCACGCGCGTCGCCGTGGCGACTTGCGCGACTTCGCTCGGCGACAAAGTCCGGCCGTAAACCCGGGCGTCTTCGACGAGCATGCCGTCGAGCCGCTCGTCGACATAGCGCACGCCGATCTTCAGCGGCACCTCGGTCCGGATCGTCCCCTTGAGCTTGTCGGTCGCTACGTTGACGTCGCGCTGCTGGCCGTCGACGTAGACCTTTACGCCGGCCGCCTTCGCCGAGCCGTCGTACGTAATCATCAGATGCGTCCAGCGCTCCGCTTCGATCGGCGCGCCGGTGACGACCTTCAGCGCGTCGCTGTCCCATTTGTGCACCAGGTGTGCGCCGACACGGCCGCCTTCGATCCAGAGATCCCAACCCCGAAAATCGTGCTTCGTATCCATGCGGGCCAGGACCGCGCCGGTGACGCTCAGGTTGTCCTTGGTCAAGCGAACCCAAGCGCCATAGGTAAAGGCCTGCGCCGTATCGAAATCGCCGGCGTCGGGCACCTCGACGATGCTCGCCGGGCTGACTTGCAGCGCGTGCGACGCCACGTGGCCGGGCTGGCGCGGCGGCTCCTGCGCCAGCGCGACGGTCCGTGACTGGCCATGGACGGTGAGCTGCACATTCGGGCCCGACGTTTCGTTCAGCGGGGCATACAACACCAGCCCGTCGGCCGGCGGCGCGAGTCCCAGGTTTTCGGCCGGCGCGGCCGCGATCCAGCCGTCGAACTCGCCCCGGGCCGTCGTCCGGGTCTGCTCGATGGCCGTGCGCGTCGTGGCCAGCAGGCCTACGAGCTCGTCGTAGCGCTGGCGATCGGCGGCGAGCGGCACGGGCAGGATCGGCGGCGTGTCCTTGATATTGCCGTCCATCGCGCCTTGCGTGGTGTTATTGAAGAACGCCGCCATTTCGTAGAACTCGCGCTGCGGCAGCGGGTCGAACTTGTGGTCGTGGCAGACCGCGCAGTTGGCCGTCAGGCCCAACCAGACCTGCGAGACCGTTTCGGTGCGGTCGCGCGTGTAGAGCACGAGGTATTCCTCGGGAATCACGCCGCCTTCGTTCGTGGTGATGTTGCAGCGGTTGAAGCCCGAGGCGATGACCTGGTCGAGCGTCCGGTTGGGCAGCAGGTCACCGGCGATCTGTTCGATCGTGAACTGGTCGTAGGGCAAGTTGCGATTGAACGCCCCGATTACCCAGTCGCGGTACGACCAGATCTCGCGGAAGTTGTCGAAGTGAATGCCGTGCGTGTCGGCATACCGGGCCACGTCGAGCCAATACCGGGCCCGATGTTCGCCCCATTGCGGCATCGCCAGGACCTGGTCGATGTAGCGCTCGTAGGCGTCGGGGGCAGGATCGTTGACGAACGATTCGACCAGGGCGGGCGCCGGCGGCAGCCCCGTGATATCGAGACAGACGCGCCGCGCCAGGGTGCGGCGATCGGCCTCGGGCGCCGGCTCAAGGCCCAGTTCTTCGAGCTTCGCGACCACGAAGGCGTCGATCGGATTGACGACCCAGGCCGCCTGCTTGACCGCCGGCACCGGCGGGCGGACCGGCGCGATGAACGACCAGTGCGGCTGATACTCGGCGCCCTCGGCGACCCATTGCTTGAGCAGTTCCAATTGCCCCGGCTTCAGCTCGCGACCGCTGTCGGGCGGCGGCATGCGCTCGTCGAGGTTGTCGGTCACCATCCGGCGAATGGCTTCGCTCGCGTCGACGTCGCCCGGCGTCCACGCCCCGGCAGCCAGCGCCGCGTCGCGCTGATCGAGGCGCAGGTCGGCTTTGCGCGCGGCGCTGTCGGCGCCGTGACAGGCGAAACAGTTGTCGGCCAAGATCTCGCGAATGTGCTGGTTGTAGCCCAGCTCACCGGCGCGCGCCGCAGGCACCGTCGCAAGCAACACGACCAGCGCAAGCCGACGCAGCAGCAAACCACAAAGACTCATGGCGACGGCACTCCCCCCAATGAATTTCCGACGGAGCTATCCAGGAGACCCAGGGCCAGCGACGAACCGTCTCTTCATCGTAATTGACACGCCGTCGCGGCCGTCGGGCGGGTATCAGGCAGGAACATCCAGGCGGCACACCACCGCCGGACATTGCAGGCGGGCATGGCCTGCCGCCGTTGAACCGCTGCGCGGAACACGATTGCCGGCCATGCACATTATTGTCGGCCCTCCGAAAGGGGCAGTCAACGCGCCTAAGTGCTTCGCCCGTACATAATAACGACGCACCCTGGCTTGGGGTGTACGGGCGAAGTCGCGGCGCCGGCCGCTAGGATGTGCTCAATCCGGGAATGGTTTCGGCTGTGACCGCCCGCAAGACGTCGTCCGGCACGCCGGGGACCAGGCGCAGCTCGGCGGGGTTTACCAGCGTTTGCAGCATTGTCGCCACGAGGTGGGAAACGCCGATCGGTTCCGTGGCGGGCTCGGCGCCGTCGCGGGTCGAGCGGCCGATCACCTGGCCCATCGAGTATCCGCCGCCGGCCAACAACAGCGGCCCGAGGTTGCCCCAATGGTCGCGCCCGCCGCCGGCGTTCACCTGGGGCGTGCGGCCGATCTCGCCGCAGCACACCACCAGGACGCGGTCGCTGAGTCCCCGCGCCTCGAGGTCTTCCAGTAAGGCCGACAAGGCCCAATCGAGTGGCGGCGCGGTGTAACCCATGCCGACGGTCATCGGCGCGTTGTTCACGTCGGCGTGCATGTCCCAGACAAAATTGGTGGTCACGGTGATGAACCCGCAACCGGCCTCGCACAGGCGTCGGGCCAGAAGCAACAACCGGCCCAGCGTTTGCGAATTGTCGATGTAGAACGGACGGTTCGCCCACCGCGCGTCGATCTGCTCGGGATGCACCAGCGGCGCGGTGTCGTAGCGCGCCAGTGTCTGGGCGTCTTCCTGCGAAAGGTCGAAGGCCCGCGAGACGGCGCCACCCAGAAGCGTCGAGTAAGCCTGCGCGCGCAGCGCGTCGACCGGGTCGCGTTCGGCGCGGGCCGCCAGCTTGAAGCGGGCCTGATCGAGCAGGGCCAGCATCGCGCGGCGATGTTCCACGCGCTCCAGCGGCAGCGCGAGTTGCAGGTCTTGTTGCAATTCTCCACCGGCGCCGGGCACAAACGGCGCCAGCGAAGCGCCCAGTCCGCCCGTGGCGTCGAAGCGGCCGAATTGTGTCTGCGCGGGTTTGGCCTGGGGATCGACGGCCTGCGGAACCAGCAGCGCGTTGTTCGGCATGCCCGTGGCCGGATGCGAGGAGCCCGCCACGCGCGCAAACAGCGTCCCGACATTGGCGCCGCTCGTTTCGCGCGCGACGACGGGCTTGATGTCGTGATTGGCGTTGCCCGGCCGATACGAGCGGACGATGGTCAGGCGGTGAGCCAGCTTGGCCAACCGCGGGAACGACGTGCCAAAGGTGACCCCCGGCAGCGATGTGGCGATCTCGCCGGTTTGTGAGCGGATGCCGACCGGGGCGTCCATCTTGGGGTCGAACGTCTCGAACTGGCTCGGCCCGCCGTGCAGAAACAGCAGGATGACCGACTTGCCTGAGAGCAATCGCCGGGTATCGACGGCCGCGAGCGCCGGCTGGCCGAGGGCGCCCAGCTGGCCAAAGGCAGCACCTCCCAACAGCGCCCCGCCGATCCGCAGAAAGGCGCGGCGCTGCATTGGTCGATCGCCGATGCCAAAGGTGAGCACGGCCCGTTCCCCGCGAGAAATTGCACGCCCAACGTCCGGTTTCAATGTACCTGCACCCCAGGCAGGTCACAACGAACTGCCGGCTCACCGCGCAGACCGCACGACGAACGCAGCCGGCTTATCACCCGCCAGCGGGAGCGCAAAGATCAGGCTGTCGTCCTGGGGTGTAACGGTCACCTCGCGACCGTTGATCGTCAGACGACAGTCGCGTTGGCGCAGCTGCGGCGGCAGAAGCAAGTCAATCTGTCGCGAGCCGGCCGGCCCGGCCAGCGTGCCCTCGACGTGGTCGGCTCGATAGTGAAACGTCAGCCGATGAGCTGCCAGGACGCCGCAACCCTGTTGACCGAAGCCGGCATCGTACCAGTCGTCGGGCACGCAGGGCTGGACGTGCAGCACGCCACGCGTGTCGATCGACAGTCCCAGGAGCGCTTCCTGCACGACCGTCGAGTTATACACGGCCGGATATTCGGCGTACTTCGGCACGGTCAGCATCGCCTCGTCGCCCGGTTGAAAGCGCCCCAGTTGATAGCGCTCGGCAAAGTAGCCCACGCCTCCTCCTGACGGTCGATTGAACAGCGCGTGCGCATCGTCGAGTGTACGCACGATGCCGGCGCCGTCGCCAAAGTGACGGCGCATCAGCACGTCGTAGCGCCAAGTGCGGCCCATCGCCACACAATCCTTGAAAGGTGCCCGCTTGTTGAGCTCGGCGGGACCATAAGTGTCGGCCCGTTCGGCGATCCAGGTCGGCGCGCGCAAGTCGCCGACCTGGTAGAACTCCGCTTCGTGGGCACGAAAGTAATGCCAGACGCGTGCCGCTTGTTCCACCGTGGCGACCTCGAAACCGACCATGGCGAAGTTGGTGTCGGTCATGCCGTGCGCGATGGCCCGGTACGGTTCTTCCGTCGGCAAGACCAGGAATTCGGCCAGGCCCGCGGCGCTATCTGGCCGCGCGGCGCCTTGGACTTGAGTGCCGACAAACCGGACCCAACTCACGCGCCGCGGCGAAAACCGCGCCACCGCCCGCGAAATGCCCAGGTCGTTGAACTCGACTTCGACAGGGCGCGAGCCGTCGCTGAATTCGAGCCGTCCGGCGGCGAACCGTTCGCCCGGTGCGAGTTGTGGATCGGTCCGATTGACGAGCAACACCTGGCCGATCGTTTGTGGTTCGGCGAAGTCGACGCGCAGCCACGCGCCAAGCGACTCGCCGTTGGCAGCCCATTCGTGGCGCCCGCCGGCCCCGATGCCGACGCCGAACGCATCGACGCCGATGCCCAGCACGCCATCGCAGGCCTTCGCGGCGTCATGCTCGGCATCGAGCTGGGACGATGCGGTCACTTTGGCCAGGTTGCGCCTCGCTGCGGCTAGATTGTTGTAAACCAAGTGCTCGACGAAATAGCCGTGCTCGTCGTCCCAGAACAACTTCCGGGCTGCCGCGGTCAGGCGTTCGGCCACGGCCAGCGCGTGCGCAGCGGCCGCAGCCTGATCGAGCACGGTCTCGAGTTCGGCCAGTTTGCGGAATGCCAGGCAGGCCGATGCCTGCGCCACGCCGTCGATCTCGCGGTCGACCTGGTCGAGGTCGTAGGAATGGCTGTACAGCAGTCCGTCGGGATCGATCCAGCCTTCGAGAAAGCGCGCTGCGCTGCGCGCGTGATCGATATTCGCCGCGAGCCAGTCGCGGTCTTGTGAATAGCGATAGATCAAGTCAGCCAGCAGCAGATAGTCGATCGTGGCCACGGTCCGCAGCGGATAGAACACTACGCTGCCGTCGACGGTCGTCTCGGGCCAGATGCCCTGCGGATTGTCCTGCATGGTCGACGGGCGAATGCCGCCGTCGGGCATTTGATAGTGTGCCGTGGTCAAGTCCCATGCGCGCAGCACGCGCGGCAAATCGCCGGCCGTCGCCAGGTAAGCAGCGGCCAGATGCTTGACGTCGACGCCTGGGTACCAGCCGGGATAGTGGCCCGCCACGTCGACGCGCCAGGGGCGCTGCGGATCGGTATGCGGATGCGCGCTCGGCGCCTGACCCAATGGTTCACGACAGGCCGCAAGCGTATTGCTCCAATTCGCTGCGTACACCTCCGCGATCTTCCAATTCGGAAACTCCAGCTCGGGCAGATCGATCGCCAGGCCCGCCGCCTGGGCCTCGGCGCGGCGGCCATCGGCCACGCCGACGATCAGATCGTCGGCGATCTGTATGCTGTGTGCGTCCCCCTGTGCGTCGTCCGGCGCGGCAACGTCGTGGCCGCGCTCGCGCAGGCCCGCGACGAGCGCCTGCCAGGCCTCGTGCTCGGCGCCTTCGAACAGCAGGCGATTGGGAAACCAGGCGTGGTGCAGCCGCGGTGCCGCGACGGCCCGGTCGAGCGGCTCTTCGAATTCGAGCACGCCCAACAGCACGCTGAGCACCGTGTTGGGAATCGTGCGCCCGCCGGGGCTGCCGGTGATCCAGCGCGTCCGCCCGTCGCGCAGCACGAGCGTCGGCGATTGCGAGCTGAGCATCCGTTTGCCGGGCGCGATCACGTTGGCCGGCGTGCCGATCGCCCCGCGGCGGTCGGTGTAGCCGGGGCGCCGATTGAAATCGGTCATCTCGTTGTTGAGCAGAAACCCGGCGCCGCGCACGACGACCCGCGAGCCGTAGCTCTCCTCGAGCGTGTAGGTATTCGCCACGGCCATGCCCGTTGAATCGACGATCGAAAAATGCGTCGTGCTTTCCCCTTCGCCGGCCAGCGGGAGGTCGGCAGCCAGCCGCTCGCTGGGGGTCGCATGCGCCAGGTCGATATCGGCCGCCAACTGTTGGGCGTGGTCCTTGGTGATCAGCTCCGCGGGAATGCGCACGAAGTCGGGGTCGCCCAGCCAGCGCGCCCGGTCGGCGTAAGCGCGGCGCATGGCCTCGGTGATCAGGTGCACCGTGTCGACCGACCAGCGGCCGCGTGCCCGCAGGTCGAACCGTTCGAGGATGTTGAGTGCCGTGACGACGACGATGCCACCGGAGCTGGGAGGCGGCGGGCCGTAGATGTCCCAGCCGCGATAGGTGCCGTGGATCGGTTCGCGCACCTGGGCTCGATATGCAACCAGGTCAGTGGCGGTCAGCAGTCCGCCGCCGGCTCGCATTTCAGCGCACAACGCCTCCGCAATGCGGCCCTGGTAAAAGGCGTCGCGCCCCTGGTCGGCAATCTGCTCGAGCGTCGCGGCCAGGTCGGGCAACACGAGTCGGTCGCCGGCTCGCCACGGTTCGCGGTCGGCATGCCCGTAGACGCGCTGCAGCTCGGCAAAGCCGGCGCTCGTGGCGAGCAGCTTGTTCAAATCGCCGGCCAGCGTGGCATCGAGCACGAACCCCTCGCGCGCAAGCTTCACCGCCGGCTCGACAAGCTCGCGCCATGCCAGTCGTCCGAAACGTTCGTGGGCCAGAGCCAAGCCGGCCACCGTACCGGGCACTCCGACCACTTCGTGGCCTTGCAGGTCGGTGCCGGCGGCGAACATGTCGGGCGTTGCGGCGGCCGGCGCAGTTTCGCGATATTCGATGCACACCGGCGCCGCGCCAGGCGCGGGCTGCACGAGCATGAAGCCGCCGCCGCCGATGTTGCCGGCCTCGGGCCAGACGACCGCCAGGGCCAACGCCACGGCCACGGCCGCATCGACGGCCGACCCCCCGCGCCTTAACACGTCGACGCCGACCTGCGTCGCCAGGGGCGAAACGCTGACCACCATCCCCCGATCGCCGCGGACCGTATGAACCGGCGCGGGAACCTCGGCGGCCGTGGCAGCCACCCCCAGCCAACCGGCACAGGCGACGCTCAAGACGCAGGCCAGCCGTCGTCGCCATGCAAACATCATGAATTGCCTGGATTTGTGTCAAACAAACACAACGCTCATCTTCGCCCGCTGGGAGCTTGGCGTCCGGCGGTTCGAGCACCTATTCTAGTAGGGCTTCGGGCCGCCGGGGGGGCGAGCTGCCGACTGCTGCGGTTTCCTCAAGACTATTTATCCCTGGAGCGCGTCCGATGGCCCGTTTCCTGCGGTTCGAACTCTGTGCCGTGGTGTTGCGCGGCATGATCTGCTTGAGCGCCCTGTGCGCGATGAGCGCGGTGGCCGCCCGGGCCGGGGATTGGCCCACCTGGCGCTACAACGCACAGCGCACCGCCGTGACGCCCGAGGCCTTGCCGGATTCGCTCCGGTTGGCCTGGACCCGGGAGTTGGGCGCGCTGACGCCGGCCTGGAAAGAGGACGAGCGGCTTTGGTTCGACGCCGTCTACGAACCGGTCGCGGCGGGCCAGTTGTTGTTCGTCGGATCGTCTCGCAACGACAGCGTGACGGCCTTCGACACGCGCAGCGGCGAAGTCCGCTGGCGGTTTTTCGCCGAAGGCCCCGTGCGACTGGCGCCCTTGGTGCATCAGGGGCGGGTCTACTTCGGCAGCGACGACGGCAATTTCTATTGTCTCGACGCGGCCACGGGCAGCACGGTCTGGAAGCTCCACGTGGCGCTGGGCGAGCGGCATGTCTTGGGTAACTCGCGGTTGATTTCGGTCTGGCCGGTACGCGGCGGCGCCGTGATGGCGGGCGACAAGATCTGCTTCACGGTCGGCGTGTGGCCGTTCGAGGGGACTTCGCTCTATATCGTCGACGCGGCCACCGGCGGCATCGTCCGCACGGGCGACGTCGGCACCGCTCCGGAAACCGACGATACGACCTTGACCGATCTTTCGCCGCAAGGCCATCTGGCGGCCAGCGGCGATCGCGTGTTTATCCCCTGTGGACGATCCAAGGCGGCATGCTACGACCTGAAGGCCGGTCGGTTGGTCGACCTGGCCTACGACATCAAGGGACGGACCGACTTTTACCTGTCGACGAATGGCCCCTATCTGTTTCACGGCGGCGGGATTTACAACGCCGATACCCGCGAGGCAGTCAGCATCCGCGCCCCCCGGCCGCTCGCGCAAGGCAATCTCGTCTACGCGGCCGACGACGGCGACCTTGTGGCGTATGACCTGACCAAGGTGACGGCCAAGGAAGGCAAAGACCGCCGCGGCAATCCCACGAAGATTCTCACCATCGAAGAACTCTGGCGAATGCCCTGTAGCGATTTGATCGAAGGCGTGCCGACCGAAAAGCTCGCGCGCCAGGATTTTGTCACGGCGCATCCGCTGGAGCTCGATCTCATCGCCGGCACGAAGCTTTACGGCCATCAGGCCGACAAAGTGTTCGCCGTCGAGCTGGGGAGCTCGCCGGAGGCGAAACCGGCGCGCGCGTGGCAGGCCGCCGTGCCGGGCACGCTGAGCCGCGTCATCGCGGCCGACGCGCGCCTGTTCGTGGTGACGCTCGAAGGGGCGATCCACTGCCTGGCCGCAGACGCCGCGGCCCCGGTCCAGTTGGGCGACAAGCCGCAGGAATATGCCGCCAACGACACCTGGACGCGGCCCGTGGCCGAGATGCTCGCCGCCGCCGGCACGCAGGACGGTTATTGCCTGGTGCTGGGCATCAAGGACGGACGATTGATCGACGAGCTGGTGCGCCAATCGAACCTGCAGATCATCGCGCTCGACGCTGACGCCGCGCGCGTGGGCCGCCTGCGCGAGACCTGGCAGGCGCGCGGCCTCTACGGCAACCGTGTCTGCGCCATCGCCGCCGATCCGCTCGCCTATGGCCTGCCGGCTTACCTTGCGTCGCTGGTCATCTCCGAAGACCCGGCGCGCGCCGGGATCGATCGCGGCAGCGAATTTGCGCAAGGCTTGTACGGGGTCTTGCGGCCCTACGGCGGGACGGCTTGGTTCCCGCTCACGGAACCCCAGCATGAGGCCTTCGCCAAGCTCGTCGCGGCCGAGCGGCTTTCCAAAGCCCAGGTCGAGCGGCGCGGCACCTGGACCACGATCACGCGGCCGGGGGCGCTGGTTGGTGCCGCCGATTGGACGCACGAGTACGGCGACCCGGGCAACACGCTGATGTCGCCCGACGAATTGGTCCGCGCGCCCTTGGGCGTGCTCTGGTTTGGCGGCCCGTCGTCGAATCCTGACATCTATTATGACCGCCACGACTGGGGCCCGAGCATGGCGGTGATCGACGGGCGGATCTTCATCAACGGGCCCGAGAAATTGACGGCCGTCGACGTCTACACCGGGCGATTGCTGTGGCAGGTTCCGCTCTCCTCGGGCCGTTCGCTGGGCCGGGCCGGCAACTTCACCGTCAGCGGCTTTCATTTCGTGGCGACGCACGACGCGCTCTACCTGGTGCAAGACAAGCACTGTCTCAAAATCGACCCGGCCAGCGGCGCGACGCAGGCCACGTTCACCTTGCCTGACAAGTCGGATCGCTGGGGGCGAATTCGCCTGGCTGACGATCGGCTGATCGTCGAGGTCTTTCGCGAGCTGGGCCCGCGCGAACCGGTTCCAGCGCGGGTCGTGGCGATCGATCGCCACACGGGTGCCGCCATCTGGTCGCGCGATGCCGAGTTCAGCTTTCCCGTGTTTGCCGTCGGCACCGGCAAGGTGTTCTGCTTCGATGGCCGTCTGGAAAAGTTCTATGCCGACATGCGCCGCAAAGGCCTGACTCCCAAGGCCGGTAAAGAACGGTTCTTGTTGGCGCTCGACGCGGCCTCGGGCGAGGTTCTGTGGCGCGTCCCGACCGAAGTCGTGGTCACCTGGATGGCTTATTCCCAGTCGCTGGGCACCCTCGTGGTTTCGAACAAAGATGGCCTGGCCGCCTATCAAGGAGAAGACGGGCGGATGCTCTGGCGCAAGGATGCCGTCGGCCAAGGCTTTGGCGGGCACCCTGAAAGCGTCTGGGACAAGGTCATCCTGTACAACGACCGGATCATCGACCAGCGCGGGCCGGGCTTGTCCTACTATCTCGAGACGGGCGAACCGATGACGATGCCGCACCCGATCTCGGGCGAGCCCGTGGCTTGGGAATTCACCAAGCAGGGGCATCACTGCAACTATGCCGTGGCCTGCCAGAACCTGCTGACGTTCCGCGCGGCCGATGCCGGCTTCTTCGATATGGTCACCGGAGGCACAGGCCGCCTGAAGGGCTTCCGTAGCGGCTGCCGCAACAGCCTGCTCCCGGCCGACGGCGTGCTCAACGCTCCAAACTTCGCCAGCGGTTGCGTCTGCAACTACTCGTTGTTCACGTCGCTCAGCTTCGTGAACGTGCCTGATGCCGAGATCTGGACCTATAGCGCCCTCAAGGCGCCGGCCGGTCCGATCGATCGCGTGGGCATCAACTTCGGCGCGCCCGGCGATCGCCGCGACCCACAAGGATCGCTGTGGCTCGATTTTCCGAGTGTCGGCGGGTCGTCGCCCGACGTGCCGGTGGAGATGACGCCGCCCGATGCCCGGGTGTTTCGCCATCATGCCAGCCAATTGTCCGGCGCAGGGCTGAAATGGGTAGCCGCCTCGGGCGTCGAGGGCGTGCGGTCGATCCGCATTCCGTTGGGTCGCGGCGGCGACAAGCGGCCCGAGTCGAGCTACACCGTACGGCTCTATTTCGCCGAGCCGGACGATCATCGACCCGGCGATCGGGTCTTCGACGTGTCGCTGCAAGGCGAAAAGGTGCTGGAAAGATTCGATCTCGTCGGCGAAAGCGGAGCGCCGCGACAGATGCTCATGCGCGAATTTGCCGACGTCGATGCCGGCAGCGACCTGCTGTTGGAATTTACGCCGCAACAGGGCCAGCCGCTGATTTGCGGGGTCGAGGTGGTCGCCGAAAAATAATCGCCCGCCCCCAGGCGGCTGCAAGGGCAGCGGCTCGGCCACTTCGATTTGCTAGCAACCGCAGCGTTCTGCTAATATTTCCGCCCTGTGCCGCTAACGAATTCGCACATAGGGGAGGATCTTACAAATGGCTAGCCAATCGCGCCGCAGGTCGATCGCCGTCGGGATTCTGATGCTGGTCTGCCTGACTCTGGGCGCGCGCGAGGCGTTCGCCCAGGCGTCGAAGCCGAACATCGTCGTCATCTGGGGCGATGACATCGGGGTGCACAATATCAGTGCCTACAACCACGGCATCATGGGCTACCGGACGCCCAACATCGACCGGTTGGCCAAGGAAGGGGCGCTGTTCACCGACTCCTACGCGCAGCAAAGCTGCACCGCCGGCCGCGCCTCGTTTATCCTCGGCCAGCACCCGTTTCGCACCGGCTTGTTGACGATCGGCATGCCAGGCAGCGAGCAGGGCATTCCGGAGTGGACGCCGACGATCGCCGACTTGCTCAAGGAGCAGGGTTATGCCACGGGTCAGTTCGGCAAGAACCACTTGGGCGACCGCGATCAGCATCTACCGACGCTGCACGGCTTCGATGAGTTCTTCGGCAATCTCTATCACCTGAACGCCGAAGAAGAACCGGAGACGTACTACTACCCGAAGGATCCCGAGTTCAAGAAAAAGTACGGCCCGCGCGGCGTGTTGCACTGCAAGTCGGACGGCCGCGGCGGACAAACGATCGAAGACACCGGGCCGCTGACCCGCAAGCGGATGGAGACGATCGATGAAGAAGTGCACACGCACGCGATGTCGTTCGTCGATCGCAGCGTGCAGGCCAAGAAGCCGTTCTTCCTTTGGTACAACTCGACGCGGATGCATGTCTGGACGCACCTGAAGAAAGAGTCTGAGGGCAAGACGGGCATCGGGCTCTATCCCGATGGCATGGTCGAGCACGACGGCTTCGTGGGCGGGGTGCTGAAGAAACTCGACGATCTAGGCATCGCCAACAACACGATCGTCATTTACAGCACCGACAACGGTGCCGAGACCGTGTCGTGGCCGGACGGTGGGACCACGCCGTTTCACGGCGAGAAAGGCACGACCTGGGAAGGCGGTTTCCGCATCCCCTTGATCGTCCGCTGGCCGGGCGTGATCGAAGCGGGCTCCGTCAACAACGGCATCATCTCGCACGAGGATTGGATGCCCACGCTGCTGGCCGCTGCCGGGGAGCCGGAGGTCGTCGAAAAACTGAAGCAGGGATACAAGGCCAACGGCCGTTCGTTCGAGGTCCACCCGGACGGCTACAACATGCTGCCGTACTTCAAGGGCGAGGCGAGCGAGAGTCCGCGGAAGGAGATTTACTACTTCGGCCAGGGCGGCGAGCTGAACGCGGTCCGCATTCAAAACTGGAAAGTTCATTTCGCGACCCTGCGGGGCAACATCGCCACCGGCGTTCGCGAAGTCTCGGGCTGGCCGCTGATCGTCAATCTGCGCGCCGACCCCTACGAAAAAGCGATCCACGAAGGCGACGTCGGCTACCTGCGGTGGATGGCCGACAATATGTGGATCTTCGTTCCGGTGCAGGCCTATGTCAGAAAGTTCCTGGGCACAATTCCGCAGTATCCCTTCCAGGAGGGCAGCAGCCTGAATGCGGCCGGGATCAACTACCAGACGTTGAAGGCCGCCGAAGTGCTCAAGCGCCTGGAGACCCTGTCGCCTCCGGGAAATTGATCGGCGCCGAGCGTTAGCGCGGTCCAGGGTGCCGAATCGCGGCGCGCTGGATCGCGCCACCGGCGGCACGCCTGCCGGGGCCCTTCTGCCGAGATGGGCGCCATCGTCAGAAGGCGACTTCGAAGCGCAAGCCGACGACGAGCGAGTTGCGCTCGATGCCGGACGGTGTGATGATGTACTGCAGATCAGGCTGCACGCGGCACCGTTGTGTGGCGTGCAACTTGTAGAACAGCTCCCAGGCCGTCTCTTCGCCGGTCCCTCCTCCATAGAGCTCGGTCCACGCGACGCCGAGGCCGATCACGTCCCGCTCGCGCGACGGAACCAGCCCGGTGTAGATCGCGCCAGCGACAAAGCTGTCGCCAGGCGCATGTTCGGTTTTGAACTGCCCCGGAAAGCGCGGGTAAAAGCCGGTGAACATCGCCAGCCCCTGCAACTCCTGATCGCTACAGCCCGCTTCTCTCGTCAGCCACTGTTCGGCCTGGATGTAATACTCCTGCACGGCGGAAATCGGCAGGCCGGCGATTTCGCCCGGGGATTCGTAGATGGCACCGCAGGCAATCGAACCAGGGAGCCTGGCGTCGAACGCCACATAGATGCGCTCCAACTCGCCGATCGCCAGGATCGAGCCCGTCTCCGAGAACCCCCAACCGCCGGGCGAGGCGAAGGCGCTCCAGACTCCCGTCTTCAACTGCCAACCGTCGGCGACTTGAATCAGGCACAAGGCTGCCATGGATTGATTCGGGTAGGTTGAGAACGCCGTGGACGGGCTGAGTCCAAACGTCGACTGAATGAAGTCTGCAGCCAGGTCGATGCAGAGTAACTCCGTATTCAGATCTTGTTTTCCCAGCCGTACGGTGACCGTGTCCCCGAATAAGCCGACATCCCACCAATACTCTCCGACCCGAGTGACGTTGTCGAAGGCATCGATGTTGCTAAGAACTTGTGCATCGCCCACAAAGTCTTGGGTGAGCCCACGGCCATGGGTATTCTGGCCCAACAGATAGAACCGTCCGGGCAGCCGCCATGGCAACGACTCCGCATCAAGCGTTACGGCCAGGTTCAAGAGCGCCTGATACTGGGTTGCGTCCCGGGTCGTGATTCCACCGCGGGTGTTTGAGAAAACCTCGCCGTAATAGACCGGCTCGAGGGTGAGGGCTGCTTGCGAGCGCCGAACATGCGCTTCCCAAGCGAGATCATTTTCACGAGCGTCCTGCGCGGGTGTTTCAAGCGCCGTGGATGAAGGGGCTGCTTCCGGTGAATGCGGTTCGGTAGCTCGCTGCGGAACGGCTGCGCCCTGTTCGCCGTGGGCGAAGGCCACGTCGCTGGCACACATGATCAAGGCGAAGAATAGGCCGCAGGCGTGCGGGAGCAGAGCGTCAAACAGTCTTGCGACGGGGACGTCGCCTGACCCGTGCAAGACCCGCGTGACCATGGCGACGGTCCGAATGCTCGTCGTAGCGCGATCCGATTTGTGAATAGTTTCGAGGCGCGCTGCTAAAGGGTCAGGTTGGCGCGCACGCCGTAGACGAACGCGTCGTCGGCAATCGCCCCGGCCTCGGGATGGATGTACTGCAAGTCGGGCGTCACGTTCAGCCAGGGGTTAACCTGGAAGTTGTAGAACAACTCGCATGCCGTGCCGTCGCGCGGTCCGAACAGCAGTTGGGGCAGCGGGCCAAACTCGTTGCTCGCGCCGACGTAGTACCAGCCGAGGCCCCAGCGATCACTCTTGCCACGACGTAGTGCACTGTCGCCCGCGATGCCCGCGCTGAGGAAATAGCGAACCGGAGTCGGGTTGCCGTCGCTGATCGACGCACGACCGAACAGGCCCCATCCCCGGTCACCTTGGCCGGGGAATTGCACCAGGTATTGGTCGAAGCCGTAGTAGACGGTCCAGGAATCGTTCAGCGTGGGAAAGCCGGGCACTACCGGCTCGGGATAAACGCCCGGCGGGGGTTCGGCAAAGCTCAAGTCGGTGAGCTCGACGTGCTTCCACATGCCGCCGAGGTGTTGCTCGCCGGGGCGGCCGAAGAATCTCGTGTTGACCTTCACTTCGCCGCCCAGAATTGCCCCCTGGGCGTATAGATCGTCGAGGTCGAAAAAGTCCTGAGTGCGGTCCTTGGGGTCGTAGCAGAACGTGCTGATCATGCCCCACTCTTGCGGCGAGGCGGCGCCGACGACGAATCCGGTGTAGGGCAATCCCAGCAGAAACGCGGGGTTGGCGACAAACGCCTGGTTGACGAACTGCTCGGTCCCGTCGCCGCCGGCAAACGTGTCTTGATCGGCCGCACCCAGGACGTCTTTCTTGCCCCCGAAGACAACGAAATGCTCGGAAAGCGGCTGTGTGAAGACAAAGTTCGTCAGGAACAGGTCGCCCGGATCGTCCGCCGCGGGCGGCAATGCAGCGGGAAACACCGCCGGCGGAAAGGCACCGGTCCGGAGCGACACGTTGCCGTATTCGCCGTACCAGTGCTCGGCCCGGATCAGCAGCTTGCCGTGGGGCAGCCCGCCGAACTTCTCGAGATCGAAGATCAGGTCGTATTCGCCGCGCCCGGTGTAGAGAAAGGTGTTTCCCGGACCGAGCGCGGGCGGAATGAACAGCGCGTTCGGGTCGACGCCGCCGTCGACGCCAAAGCCGAAGTGAGTCGATCGGCCCGCGAAGGTGACCCCGCTTTCCTGCAGTGCAGGACGAATCCCGGTCCAATCGCCGGTCAGGGTCGGCTGTGTCCAGAAGCTGCCGCAACAGCTTTCGCCAACAGCCTGCTGGCATGAACAGCCAGCGGCTTGCGAGCCGCACGTCGATTGTGCGACCGCGGCGCCGCAGCAAAGCGCCGCGTGCAGCACGAACCCGATCCAAGCGAACTTCGTCGTTTTGCGCATCTGCCCAATGCCCGTAACTTGCCGTGAACAGCGGGGCTTGCGAGCCCTACGTGCCCTTCCCGGTTTTGTGTATCGACCCACTTCGTTGGAGGTGTTCTAGAGATCGCGACATCAGATTCGGCAAAGTGGTGCTAGCATCGCGGTACATTCGAAACAACCGCTGCCTTCGCAGTATTGCCTGCATTTCGTTGCTGTGCCTGCAGGCTCCTGCGCAGCTTGGCCATTTCAACCGGACGGCCAATCTCGCCAGCATCGCCGGGCGGGCTCGCATTGACCGGCGGCGTGGGTTTGCGTATTCGTCATTTCGCGAAGTTGTCTCACCAGGCGCCGGCGTCCATGGGTCATGAATCGAGCCTTTCTGCTCACCCTGGTCGTCACCGCAGTCCAGCTGGCCGCCGCGAGGGCTCAAACCCCGTCGACGGCGGGGGCCGTTCCGCCGGGTACCGCCGCGCCGGGCTCCACGGCCACGCCCGTTGAGACCAATGCCCCTGCGGCGCTCGATGGGCTGAGCTTGACCGACGAGCCGGCGACGCGCGTCGACTTCGGCCCGAGCCTGGGCAACTCGTTTCGCCCCTTCGAGAAGCCGCTCGTTCTCCAGCCATCGATTCAGGTACGCGGACGGGTCGAGGCCGAGGCGGTGATGGCCGCGCAATCGGCCGAAAGCAAAGCGATTCTCGGCGATCTGCAAAACGGCTACGGCTTCCGTCGTGTCCGTCTGGGAGCGCAAGGCGAGATCACCGACTCGACGAGTTGGGTGTCGGAAGTCGAACTGGCCGGCGGCACGGTGCGTCTGCGCGACGTGTTCGTCGGGTTCGACGCGATCCCGGGCTTCAGCCAAATTCGCATCGGGCATTTCCGCGAGCCCTACAGCTTGGAGGGCATGACCAGCTCCAACTTCATGACCTTCTTGGAACGCTCGCCGATCAACGTGCTGAGCCCGGCTCGGAATTGGGGTGTTTGCGGCTATTGGTGGCCAGAGACCGAGCGGCTGCTCTTCTCTCTCGGCGCGTTCCGCGACGGCACGCCCAGCAACGGCCAGAGCACCGGCGACGACGATAGCTGGGCCTACACCACGCGGCTGACCGGACTGCCCTACTACGATCCCGACGAGGACAACTTCCGGCTGATTCATCTGGGCGGCGCCGTGTCGTACCGCATTCCGCCGGATGGCGTCATCAACTTCACGCCGCGACTCACATCGAACCTGCTCACCGTCGAGGACAATCCCGGGTCGCCGTTCCTGCCCGCGCTCGATGTCGCGGCCAACGACTACCAGCTCTACAACCTGCAGGCCGCCGGGGTGCTCGGCGCGTTCTCCGTGCAGGCAGAGTGGAGTTCAGCGGCCGTCCAGCAGCCCGACGGAAACTCCATCTTTGTCAACGGTGTCTACGTCTATTACAGCTACTTCCTCACGGGCGAACATCGCAGCTACAACACCACGCGCGGTTCGTTCGACAGGATCAACGTGCTGCGTCCGGTGATGCGCAAGCGCGGCGATCCGCGAGGCGGCTTCGGGGCGCTCGAGCAAGCTACGCGGTTTTCCTACCTGGATTTCTCGTCACCGAATTTGCCTCCCAATATGTCCGGGATACCCACCAGCACGAATCTCTACGAGCTGAGCGTCGCCTTGAACTGGTATCTCAATACGAACACCCGGTTCATGTTCGATTACACCGCCGGAATGCCCGATTGGCTGGCGTTCGGCTCGACCGTTGCGCACACCTTCGGTACCCGCGCGGCCCTCTATTGGTAAGGGCTCCAGCAGCTGCGCCCGCCGCGGCAGCGTCAATCGCGCGGCACATCGCGAAATTTGCGGTGACAATCGACGCAGACTCGCTGCGTTTGCTGGAAGGCCTCGTCGTAGACTGCCGGAGATTGACCTTCGCGCAGCGCCGTCTCCAGTTTGCCGGCGGCCGTTTCATTCGCGGCCACCCCGGCGCGGAACGCCTCGGACCGCGCCTGGCAGTCGGGCTGGCGGGCCAACTCGGTGAAGTGCTCGCGCAGCAGCAAGGCTTCGTGGGCCGGATCGAGATCAGGATGCGCGGCCGGTGGTTTCCAGCCTGCCGCGGCGATCTGCTTGAGCCGTTCGGTCGTCTGGTCGATGGCCACCATCGCGTCGGCCATGGGGGGCAGTTCGACGATCGAGTGGAACTCGACGAGCAGCGCGTCCAACTCGGCCGGATCGATCCGCTGCGCCGATTCCGCCGCGCGGTACAGCCCGCGATAGTTGGGGCTCGTTCCCGCCAGGCTGAGCACGCCGAGGGCGTTCTGCTGCGCGAGCAATCCGGTTTCGACGCAAGCCACGACCGCCGCCGCGGGGCTGCGATGCTTGCCGTGATGACAATGAATGTAAATCGGGCCAGGCAAGGTGGCGACCGCCTTGGCCAGCTCCCGGGCGCGCTGCTGCGAAATGCCGTCATAGCCGTGGGGCAAGTGCACGTAGCGCAGACCGTGACGTTCGGCCGCGGCGACGTCCGGTCGCGCGCCGTCGACGCTGACGATCGTCCGAACGCCCAACTCCGCGAGCTCGGCAAACGCCTCATCTCCTTCGGGCAGTCCTCCGGAGATCACCTGTGGACACAAGCGAATGGCATTGGGGAGATGCCTGGTATCGAGCCGCACCGGTGCGCCCGGCGAGGCTTGCGCAGTGGGCATCATTGGCGCGGTGGATACCGTCGGTGTGGCCGGGGCTGGCGTCTTGGGTGCTTGACCACAGCCCAGTGCAATGACCAGTCCGATTGGGATGATCGCGAGTCTCAATCTCATCAGATCGGTGCCCCTTGTGAGCCAGGTCGACAAACGCAACCTAACTCCGCCACGGGTGGGGAACAAGCTTCCCATCCCGCAGAGTTGACTGTTGCGACTGTCGCAGGCAGTCGATCGACATTGACCCGCGTGGCCCTGGCCGAGAAAATCAAGGGAGTTGGATAGGTGCTTCACGTGCAGGTTGGGAGCCGCCGACAGGTGCGCGCAATTGTCGCTTGGATTACCGCGGGCAGTCTGGCCTGGCACATGATGGTCGGGTGTTGTGCCCACCATGAGCATGCTGGTGGCGAAGCCGCGCATGCAGGGCTCGTCGGCTGCGCCTGTCAGCAAGCAAATACGCATGAACATTCGGACCGAGATTCGGCACCCCGCGACTCGCACCACCCGGCGCCGTCCTGCGACGGCGGACATTGCTCGTTTACCAAGGTCGAGGAGACCTTGCCCGTCGGAGCTTTGCCAGGGCTGATAGCGCCGCTGGCCGTCGACAGCTCGATGATGACGGGCGGAGTCGCCGATCAGACGCCCACCGTCAGGCGGCGATCCGAGGCGGCCCGTCCCCCGTGGCGCTTGGCACTGCACGTTTTGTATCTGCAGTTGCTGATCTGAAGCGACCGCCGGCCCTGCGCCGAGTGGACCGGAACCCCGCTTGCGGGCAAGCCGGACACTTGCCGGAACGCGGCGCGGGCCATGCCGGCCATTCTTGCTCCCGGCTGCTTCGCCTGATCGATTGAACTTGTTCCAGAGACGCCATCATGGCCGAAATACCTTTGTCGCACGAACCATCGACTGTCGATCCGATAGCGCCCGCGCCTCGCCGGCGTTGGCTGCGCTGGGTCGGACTCCTCTTGATCTGCGGACTGTCGGTTGCCGCGGGCATCGTGCTCGATCGACATCATCTGCACCCGGACCTCGTCACGAGCAGCCCACCACAGCCAGCAGACGAGCACGGTCATTCGCACGATGACGGCCACGATCATGCCGACCATGACCACGACCACAGCCATGCTGAAGATCACAGCCATTCGTCCGCGGAAGAAGCGTCGATGGTCGAAGTCTCGGCCCCCAGCCGAGGCAGCATCGGGCTGCAGGTGTCGGCCGTCGGATTGAGCGCCTTCACCAAGACGATCACCGTCCCGGCCATAGTCACCGAACGGCCGGGCCAGTCGCACGTGGCGATCACGGCGCCGCTGACGGGCGTGGTCACCGCGATCCATGCGATTCCTGGCGAAGCGGTCGAGCCCGGCCAGGTGCTGTTCGATCTGCGGTTGACGCACGAAGAACTCGTGCAATTGCAGGGCGAGTTTCTGCGGACGCTCGAGGAGCTCGATGTCGTCCAGCGCGAGATTCAGCGCGTCGAAGCGATCGCAGCCGAAGGTGCCATCGCCGGCAAGGCGGTGCTCGAACGCAAATACGAAGAACAAAAGCTCGCCGCGGCGATTCGTTCCCAAGAGCAAGCGCTGATGCTGCATGGGCTCAGCAGCGAACAGGTCGCGGGCATTCGACAGGATCGCAAATTGCTCGGCGCGATCACCCTGCGCGCGCCGGCGGCGCCGCAGCCCAGCAGCCCGCAGGAAAAGCCCGCCGACTTCTGGCAAGTCGAAGACCTGGCCGTCGAACCGGGGCAGCACGTCGATGCGGGTGCCGCGCTCTGCACATTGGCAGACCACTCGCTGCTGTATGTCGAGGGCAAGGCCTACGAGCAGGACGTCAACGCCTTGAACCATGCGGCGCAGCAGAAATGGGAGATTTGCGCCCTGGTCGATCAGGGGCAGCCGCAACCAGAAGAAGTCTGCAGTCTGAAGCTGCTCTACGTGGGCAATCGGGTCGATCCCGAGTCGCGGCTGGTCTCCTTCTTTGCCACGCTGCCCAACCAGTGTGTTCGCGATGCCCGCGTCGAGGCGGGCAAGCGCTTCGTCAGTTGGCAGTTCCGCCCCGGCCAGCGGTTACAGGTGCGCGTGCCCGTCGAGATCTGGCAGGAAAAGCTCGTCTTGCCTGCCGACGCCGTCGTACAAGAGGGGCCCGAGTCGTACGTCTTCCGCGAAGACGGTGATCATTTCCATCGCTGCGCCGTCGAGGTGCAATACCGCGACCAGTTCAACGTGGTGCTCGGCGAGAAGAATGAGATCGGCCCCGGAGATCGTGTAGCCATCCAGGGTGCTCAGCAATTGTATCTGGCGCACAAGAACCGCGCCGGGGGTGGCGCAGAAGCGCACCACCACCACGATCATTGAGCGCACGGCCGTCGCGGACTTCCTCCTCCTAAGAATCTTTCGCCATGCTCAACGCGATTATCCGCCTGGCCTTGACCTACCGTGCGATTACGATCGCTGCGGCGCTGGCGTTGCTGGTGTACGGCGGTTGGACGTTGGTCCATTTGCCGATCGACGTCTTTCCCGATTTGAATCGTCCCCGCGTGACGATCCTCACCGAGGCCCATGGCCTGGCACCCGAGGAAGTCGAGACGCTGGTGACGTTTCCGCTCGAATCGATGCTCAACGGGGCGACCGGCGTACAGGCCGTGCGCAGCTCGTCCGCAGCGGGATTGTCGGTGATCCACGTCGAATTCGCCTGGGGCACCGATATCTTCATCGATCGCCAGATCGTCACCGAGAAGATCGCGCAGGTCATGTCGCGCTTGCCCGAGGGCGCGCGGCCGCAACTGGCGCCGATCTCTTCGATCATGGGTCAGGTCCTGCATATCGGGATGACCAGCACGGGCCCCACCAACGCCATGGAGTTGCGGACCCTGGCCGATTGGGTCGTGCGGCAGCGCTTGCTGACCATTCCCGGCGTGGCGCAGGTGGTCACCATGGGCGGCGGTCGCAAACAGTACCAGGTGCTCGTCAATCCCGATTCGTTGATGAAATTCGACGTCACGCTGGCCGACGTCGAGCAGGCCGTGGCCGCGAGCAACGCGAACGCCACGGGCGGCTATCTCGACTCGGGCGGCAGCGAGCTTTTGGTCCGATCCTTGGGGCGCGTCCGTTCGCTCGCCGATCTGGGCCGGGTCGTCGTCAAGCCGCGGTCCGATCGGCCGGTGTTGCTCGAGCAAGTGGCCCGGGTCGTCGAAGCCCCGCAGGTCAAACGCGGCGATTCGGCCATCAATGGCGAACCGGGCGTGTTGCTGGTGATCTCCAAGCAACCGGGAGCCGACACGCGGCGGATGACCGATGCCGTGATGGCGGCGCTGGCCGAATTGCAGACGGCCCTACCCCCCGACGTCCGGCTGCACCCCACCATCTATCAGCAGAAGCAGTTCATCGAGCTGAGCATCACCAACGTGATCGAGGCACTGCGCGACGGCGGCATCCTCGTCGTGATTATCTTGCTGATCTTCTTGCTCAATTTCCGCACGACGTTCATTACCCTGACGGCGATCCCCTTGTCGATCGTCGTGACGGGCCTGGTGTTTTATGCCCTGGGCATGTCGATCAACACCATGACGCTCGGCGGGCTGGCGGTGGCGATCGGCGAGCTGGTCGACGACGCGATCGTCGACGTCGAGAACATCTTTCGCCGGCTGCGCGAAAACCGGCATTCCGCGAGCCCGCGGCCGGCGCTACGCGTCGTCTACGAGGCCAGCAGCGAGGTCCGCAGCTCGATCGTCTTCAGCACGCTCTTGGTCGTGCTGGTGTTCGTGCCGCTGTTCGCGATGGGTGGCATGGAAGGTCGGCTGTTCACACCTTTGGGGCTGGCCTATATCGTCTCGATTCTCGCTTCGCTGGCCGTTTCGCTGACGGTTACGCCGGTGCTGTCGTACTGGCTGCTGCCCAACATGCGCGCCGCCGGGCACGACCGCGACGGCTGGCTGCTGCGCGTGCTCAAGGCGCTGGTGCGTCGGACAATCCGCCTCAGCCTGCGTTGGCCGGCTTTCATCCTCGGCGCCGTCGCCGTGGCCGTCGCGGTGAGCGTGTTTACCGTGTCGCACCTGGGTCGCGATTTCTTGCCGCCGTTCAACGAGGGCAGCGTGCAGGTCAACGTCTTGCTGCCGCCCGGCACGTCGCTGGCCGCTTCGAATGCCATCGCCGCCGAGGTCGACCAGCAGGTCAAACAGATCGAAGGCGTCGTCGCGTTCGGCCGGCGCACCGGTCGAGCCGAGTTCGACGAACACGCCGAGGGAGTGAACGTCTCCGAGATCGTCATCAGCTTCGATCCGCACGTCGATCGTTCGCGCGAAGAAATCCTGGCCGAGCTGCGCGAGCGCCTCGGGCGCGTGCCCGGGGCGCTGATCGGCGTCGAACAGCCGATCGCTCACCTGATCTCGCACATGCTCTCGGGCGTCAAGGCGCAGATTGCCGTGAAGGTTTTCGGCGATGACCTGCCCACCCTGCGCCGCGAGGCCGAACGGATGAAGCAGGCGATGTCCGAGGTGGCGGGCGTGCGCGATTTGATGGTTGAGCCGCTGGTCGAGATCCCGCAATTGCAGATCCAGATCGACCGCGCGCGGCTGGCGCAATACGGACTGCATTCGGACCAGGTCAATCAGTTCGTCGAAACGGCGATGAACGGCCGCGTCGTCTCCGAGGTCGTCGAGGGCGAACGCAAATTCGACCTCGTCGTGCGGCTCGACGAGCCTTTCCGCCAGGACCTCGCGCGGTTCGGACGGTTGGCGCTGAACCTGCCCTCGGGCGGCGTGGTGCCGCTGCAGGCCGTGGCCGAGATTCGCCAGGCAAGTGGCCCGAATACGATCAATCGGGAAAACGTCCGCCGCCGCATCGTACTGCAATGCAACGCTGCAGGCCGCGACCTGGGGAGCATCGTCGACGAGATCCAGTCCCGACTCGCACCGATTCAGGCCGAGCTTCCCACGGGGTATTTCGTCGAATACGGTGGTCAGTTCGAAAGCCAGCGCTCCGCCACACGGGCCATCGGGATGCTGAGCCTGATCTCGCTGGCCGGCATGTTTCTGGCGTTGTACACGCTGTTCCGGTCAGTCAATCTCTCGCTCCAGGTGCTGGCCGCGCTGCCGATGGCGTCGATTGGCGCCGTGGGGGCGCTGGTGGTCACCGGGCAATCGTTGACCGTCGCCAGCCTCGTTGGATTCATTTCGCTGGCCGGCATCGCCTCGCGCAACGGCATCCTCCTGGTGGCCCATTACCTGCACCTGGTGCGCTACGAGGGCGAGGACTTTACCCCGGCGATGATCGAACGCGCCGGACAAGAGCGTCTGGCGCCGATGTTGATGACGGCCCTGACCGCCGGCATTGCGCTGGTGCCGCTCGTCGTGGCCGGTGGCGAACCGGGTAAAGAGATTCTCTACCCAGTGGCGACGGTGATTCTCGGCGGCTTGATCAGCTCGACGCTGCTGGACTTCTTCGTCCACCCCGCGCTGTTCTGGATCTTCGGCCGGCACCAGGCGGCACGCGTCTGCCGCGAGCACCTGGAACAACGAGATGCCGAGAGCGAACTTGAAGCCCCCGAGTTGGCACCCTCGATTTGACGAGCCGCAGCCCAGCGCCGGCGGCCCGGCCCTGTTGGCCCGGTGTTACAGCTCGTCGAGCCCGCTCATAAGCTTGTCGACCTCCCGGGCATAGTCGACCGGGCGGGCGGTGCGGGTTTCGGCCAGATCGAGCGCGTCGCTATCGGCCGGCGGATCGACAGCCGGCATTGGATCCGCAAGCGTGCTGGCAGGCATCTGCATCGAGCTGGAGGTGATCATCGCCAAAGGCAGCGCAGACGGCACGCTCGGCTGGCTCGCAGCGGAATTGAGCAGCGTCGTGGCGTTCAGGCCGCTACCGGCCGTGTACTTCCCGGCCAGCGGCAGGCCGTTGCCCGAGCCGACGACCAGCGGGGCGACATCGGCCACGCCGGTCGTGTTCGAATTGCGGAGGAACAACTGCCCGGTGACCGGGTTGTATACGCCGACCGAATCGCTCTCGTCGCTGTTCCAGTCGCCGCTGACGGGTAGCCAACTGGCCATCCCGTAGTTGAACGGTGTGACGTCGGCCACGCCGGTCGAGTTGGTATTGCGCAGGAAGAACGAGGCCGAAGAAGGTTGGTACAGGCCGATGGTGTCGATGCCGTCGCCGTTCCAGTCGCCGACCACGGGCCGCCAGTTCGGCAGGCCATAATTGAACGGCGCGATGTCGGCCGTGCCGGTCGTGTTCGCGTTGCGGAGGAAGAACTGCGCCGTGGCCGGATTGTAGAGGCCGACGGTGTCGATGCCGTCATTGTTCCAGTCGCCAGCCAGCGGGATCCAACCCGGCATGCCATAGGTGAACGGCGTCACGTCGGCAATCGAGTTGCCCAGCGCATTGGACAGGAAGAACTGCGCGGTGGCCGGGTTGTAGAGGCCGACGGTATCGATGCCGTCGCCGTTCCAGTCGCCGGAAATCGACAGCCAGCCCGGGATCCCCATCGTCCAGTTCATGTTGGGTGCGCCGGGGTTGCCGGGGAAGCCCACGGCAAACTGCGCACTGGCCGGTGCGAAGGCGCCCACCCACACGTTGGCGGCAACCTGCGCAATGGGCGGCCCATCAATCAGCAGCGTGTCGCTATCAAAGCCCACGCCCTGATTGCGGTTGTTCACCTCGTTGCTCTCGAGCACGGCGTCGGTGGCATCGATGAGCATGCAGATGTACGCCGGGACCGCGGAAAAATTGCCAGGCAGCGTGAGAGATTTCGTCAGAATGCCGGTCGAGCCGGAGATCGGCAAGCCATTGATCGCTTGCTCGCCGAGGAGCGTATCGGTGCCGCCGGCGCCGAGAATCGGATTGTTGCTCACGTAGAAGCGGACCACGAAGTTGCCCGCTCCGGCCACGGCCGAGGCATTGACGACGGTGTACTGGATATCGACCTTAGTGCCCGGCGCGGCCGTCGTCTGCACGACGTTGAAGCCGGCGCCTTTCAAGTCGCTGAGCAACACCGGCGGCGGAGGCGGTGTCACGACGACCAGGTTGTCGCTGTCGAGACCGGGGCCGCGATTGCGATTATCCTCCTCGTTCGATTCGCCGATCACTCCGGCCGGATCGATGATCATGCCGATAAACAGCGGTCCCAGCGGCGTCTGAGCCGGCAGGGTCAGTTGCTTGGCGAGGATCCCGGTATTGGCGAACGCGCCCAGACTGGCGAAGGCCTGCGTGCCCAGCAAGACGTCGGCCGTGCTGATGTCCTCGTCGCTGCTCGCGTAGAAGCGCACTTCGAAGGCCCCGGCCGCCGCGGCGCCTTGGTTCTCGACGCGGTACTGGATGTCGAAGCTGTTGCCGGCCGTCACCTCCGCGGGTACGACGTCGAAAGACGTGCCGCGGAGTTGAGGCAGGTTGACCGTGGCGGGGTCCGGCGGAACGATCTCGGTGACCTCGCGGTCGAGCAGCGATCCGCGGTTGGCGTTGTCGCCCTCGTTCGTTTCGGCGATTGCGCCGAGCGGATCGACAATCATGCCGATGTAGGCCGGCCCGGTTTGCGTGCCCAGCGGCAGGTCGAGCGTTTGCAGCAAGTTGCCCGTGTTCGCGCCGATCGCCAAGCCGGGAATGATCCGCGTGAACAGCAGGGTGTCGCCGGTCGTGATGGCCTCGTCGCGGCTGAGATAGAACCGCACCTCGAACGAAGGCGCCGCCGTGCTGCCGTTGTTCTCGACGGTGAATTCCGCGTTGAACGGCGTGCCGACCGACACTTGTGCGGGCAAGAGGTTGAAATGGGTACCCCGCAGGTTGGCAGGGGGCGCGTTGAGCGTGATGTTCAGCGTTTCGAGGTCGATGGTCTGGCCCAGGTTCGCGTTGTCCGTTTCGTTCACCTCGCTGACCTGGATATCGGCGTCGACGATCATGCCGATGGTGTAGGTGCCTGTGCCGTTCCAAAATGCCGAATCGACCTGCGGCAGCGTGACGATCTGCGTCAGCAGCGGCGAGAGCGTGGACTGGGTCAGGCCGGTGAACAGGTACTGGCCGATGAAATAATCGGTCGTCGTAATCTGGTTGTCGTGGCTCAGATAAAAATTCACCCGGAACGGACCAGCGTTGACGTTACCCGTGTTTTCGACCTTGAAATGGATGGGCACCGCGGTACCGGCTGAAACGTCGCTGGGTACCACGTCGAACATGCGGCCCTTGAGATCCGGGCCCGGCGGCAGGATGGTGATCTGGATCGTATCGTAGTCCGTACCCTGTCCGACGCTGAAGTTGTTGGTTTCGTTCGCCTCGGGAATATCGTCACCGAAATCGGTGAACATCGTGATGAAGTAGGTGCCGTTGCCCGCGCCGTAGATCGGGTTTTCAGCAGCCGGCAGGACGAAGTTCTTCGTCGCCGTCGGCGTGACCGTATTGCGCGTCAGACCGTCGAAATGCTGGGACCCGAGGAAATAGTCCGACGGATCGAGGCCGGTGTTGGTGCTGAGATAGAAGTGCACGTCGAATGGGGCATTCACATCGACGTTGCCGTTGTTGGCGATCTGGTAGTTGACTTGAATCGGGGTGCCGGGCGTACCCGCATCGGGCGTCGCGAGGAGGGACGCCCCGGTCAAGTCGATGCCCAGGCCGAGCGGATCGACGAATAGTGGGACCTTGTCGATGCCGATGCTCACTCCGAGGTTGTTGATCTCCGATTGTTCGTAGGCTTCATCGTACGCGTCGGTGATCATCAACAAGTACATCGTACGCGGCGTGATATTGCCGAAATATGCGATGTTCGTCGGCCCTGGCAGGACGACCGACGCCGTGCGCAACGACGACTGCGTGAGTCCGCCCAAACCGTCGACGGTGTACTCGCCGACAATGGCGTCGAAGAGCGGCTCGTAGGACTGATTGTTGCTCAGGACGAATTGCACGCGGAAATAGGGCGCCGCGATCTCACCGGCGTTGCGAACCCGGTATTGGATCGGCACGGTGTCGCCGCCGCTGGCGGTCGTCGTGCCGACGGCCGCGAACGACGCACCGAGCAAGTCGGAGAGTTCACCCGGCCAGAGCGTGTCGTAACCCATCAGATCGAAGATCCGCCGATCCGATCGCTCCACCAGAGTCTCGACGTTGAATTCCCCGGTCGGGTCCATGATGCCGACCTGCGTGCCGGTGAAGAACTCGTCCTTCCAGTGGCTCGCCTGGCCGCCGTCGCCGGTCTTCGAACCGGTCGACATCCGCCATTCGTCCTCAATCGTGTCGGTGACTGCTTCGCCTCCGGACGCCAGGAATCGCGGGAAATTGCGGAAGTCCGCCGCCGACGTCGGATCGTGTCCAGGGACGTCGTTTTCAAAACGGAACAAATCGAGCAACGTCGGCGCGACGGGGCTGGTGGTGAAGTTGAAGATCGCGTTATCGACGACGTCGACATCCGAAACAAACCCGAGCAAGTGGCCGATCTCGTGCAACATCACGGAGAGGACCGAGTAGCCATTGATGCCATTGGTGTCGTCGAAATCCCAAGCAATAGCGGCATCGGTGCTGAGCGTGATCTTCCCGTCGCTCGGTCCAAACGCCTCGTCGAGCCCGCGGAAGCCCAAGGCCTTTAAGTTCGCCTTGTTGCCGGCGACGGCGCCGGTGAGATTGAATCCGATCGGCACGATGGCCGACGCTTCATTGGAGAGCGGCAACGAGTTGACGATCGCATCGTCCGGCTCGGCGTCGTTGATCAACGCCTGGCGCATCGTCCCATAGTCGGACAAGAGGGGCACCGACGACGTGACGCCCAACACCCCGGGAGGAAGTCCCCCGATGTCGGCGTCGATGAAAATCGTCACCGGGTCGTCGAAGAACTGTTCCCAGACGTCGGCCGCCTTCTCATAGTTGACCCACCAGGCCCGGTTCTGTGGCTGTGTGAGCGCATCGCTGGGCAGGATCACGATCTCGAATGGCGAGTTACCGCCAGGATCGCCAGGTTCGGGAAGGGCAGCTTGCATTGCCGCGAGGCTCTGGGCCTCGGCCGAGCCCGGCACGATTTCGGTGAGCGACGTGCCATTCGCATACAAATAGGTGCGTTGTTCCTGGCCGGCGGTCAGCACGCCCGGATTGCCGTATGCCGGAAAAGGGACGACGTGCGTCGGCACCGGAGCGGCCGCAAGCAGTTCGCGCCGCTCCAGCATCTCGGCGTGGACCCGATGGGTTTTGGCACGCGACGAATTCCACCGCATCATACTGCTCCCTGATTACCTGGGCGGCCCGTACCGCCCGCCGGATCGCAAGTGGCGATCGGCGTCAAACTCGATTGCGAGACGCAGTCGTCTCGATCCCTGCTTGGCGCTTCGCGCTCCAATGAGAACCCCTCGATTGTTTGCCCACACATCAGCGCGGCAGCCTCCGTTCGCCTGCCGCTAGCGTCTCGCCCATGACCTCGGTCCAACCCTCGCCGGAATGGGCGTCGTCCACGTCGGGCAGTCCGAGCACGTGCCCCAGCTCGTGCGCGATGACGCTGAGCAGGTCGATGCGTCCGGCGGCGTCGCCACCGAGCGCCTGCCAGCCGTCGGCCAACAGGGCATATTCCTCGTCTTCGTTCGGCGTCTCGTCGACATACCACCCGCGTCCCGCGGCGTTAACGTCGATCTGCACGTGTGTACCGGCGGCCGTTCCGAGCAAGTCGCCCGGCAAATCGGCCACCGTCACCTTGGTCTGCTGCAACAGGCTGACCCACGCGCTGGGCAACCCGGTCGCCGCCCAGCGATCGATCGCCTCGGCCACCAGCGGCGACAAATCGGCGTCCGCGAGCGCCGGCACCAGGGCGTCGGTCGCCCTGCCGGCGACCTGCAACGGCGATTCCGGCGCCGTCCAATGTCCGATGATCGGGAACCACCCCGGCATGCCGTAGTTGAACGCCGGCAAGTCGGCGACGCCGGTCGTGTTCGAGTTGCGCAGGTAAAACGTCGCCGTGCTGCGGTCGTACACCCCGACCGTATCGACGCCGTCGCCGTTCCAGTCGCCCATCAGGGGCACCCAGCCCGGTATGCCGTAGTTGAAGCCTGGCACGTCGGAGACGCCCGTGGTGTTCGAGTTGCGCAGGAAGTATTGCGCGGTGGCACTATTGTGGACGGCGATCGTATCGATGCCGTCGCCGTCCCAGTCGCCGGCCAAGGGAATCCAACCCGGCACGCCGTAGTTGAAGGGCGCGATGTCGGCGGTGCCCGTCGAGTTGCTGTTGCGGAGGAAGAACTGGGCGGTCAGCGGGCTATAAGCACCGATCGTGTCGATGCCGTCGCCGTTCCAGTCGCCGACCACCGGCAGCCAGTTGGCCATGCCGAATTGCACGGTGATCTGTCCCGCGCCGGTGGTGTTCGAATTCCGCAGATAGAACGTCGCCGTCGCGCGGTTATATACGCCCGGCGTATCGATGCCGTCGCCGTCCCAGTCGCCCGACAGCGGAATGAGCGACGGCGAGGCATAGCCGTAGTTGAACGGCGCGATATCGGCCACGCCCGTGTTGTTCGTGGCCCGGAGGAAGAAGCCGGCCGTAGCCGGATCGACCACGCCGACCGTGTCCTCGGGAGAAAACGCCTGCAGCGCGAGCGGCGGATTCGCCAACACGGCCGACAGGTCGACGCTCGGGCTGGGTCCCTCGACGCGCAACACGCGCGCCACTCCAGGCGCGGCTGTGGCCGTGAGCGTCGTGCGCGTATTGTTGACGATCGTCCCCGTGACCGGATTCAGCAAGTTCGCGTCATACAAGATCAGCGACACGAACTCGGGAATCGGCGCATAGTCGGCCTGGAAGGTGGCCGAGCCGTCCCACCCGCCGTTGAACGCCAGGAAGATCGGGCCAGGTACCAGGTTGATGTCCTGCGTCGAGGCACCGAAGATCGTCAGCCCATTGGCGCCGATCGCCGCGTTGTAGAACCGGCCCGTGGCAATCAGTTCCGCGAACCCCGGCTTGGCGTTGCCTTCGCCGAACAGGAATCCGGTGGCCGCGGTGCCCGACGGGATCGAGATCGAATTGAAACGATCGTTCTGCACGGCGCCGGAGGGCGGCGGCAAGCCGGCGGTGTCTTTGCCGTCGAGATAGGCGACCGGTTGGATTTCGACGATGTCGTAGGTACCCGGCGGCAAGGTGCCAAACTGCGGCGAGGTCGCCAGGCTGTAATTGCCGCTGGCGTCGGTGAACACGGTCTGCGTGAACGTGAACGGCCCGTCGGTCTTCGAGATCCGGACCTCGATGCCCGGCAGCCCGATCTCGCCTGCGTCGCGGGCACCGCTGTTGTTTGCGTCGAGATAGACGGAGCCGGCAATCGACACTGGATTGCCGACGCGAATGATCACCGTGGCCAGGTTCGAAACGGCATTGTCGTCGTCGCGCACACGATAGGTGAACACGTCGAGTCCGCTGTAGCCGCTCGCCGGCACGTAGATCGCGTCGCCGGAGATCTGGTTGATGATCAGTTCGCCGTGTGCCGGTTCGAGCACCAGCGCGATCGTGGCCGGCACGATCGTACCGTCGACGTCGGTCCCCAGCGCCGTCAAGGGAATCACGCGATTGATGTTGACGGGCGTCGACACGTCCTGGTCGGGAATGATCGGACCGTCGTTCACTTCCTGCACCGAGACGGTGACCGTCGCCACATTCGACAACGCCCCGCCGTTGTCGCGCACCGTGTAGCGGAAGGTGTCGATGCCCGAAAAATTCGGCTTCGGCGTATACGTCGCCACGCCGAGGGCATTGACCGTCACGAATCCGTTCGTGGCCGCAGTCACGATCGTGACCGAAGCCGGATTGATGCCGTTGTCCTGGTCCGTGTCGTTGGCCACCAGATTGATCATGGTGGCCACTTCCTCGAGCGTCGAGCCGAAATCGTTCACGGCCACCGGCAGCGTGTTTACTTCGAGTACGGTAATCCGCAGCGTGGCGACGTTGGACAGCGTGCCTTGGTTGTCGCGCACACGGTATTGAATGAGGTCGGGGCCCGAGTAGTCCGTCGTGGGCGTGTAGAAGATCGCTCCGCTGGCCGGATCGACGACCGCGACGCCGTGATTGGGTCCCGATACGATCGTCACCGTGTTGGCGATGATCGTACCGTCGATGTCGGTGTCGTTGGCGGCGACGACGAACGTCGTCTGAGTGTTTTCGAAGACTTGTCCGGTGTCGTCGACGGCGACCGGGGCATCGTTCACCGGTGCGATAAAGATGGTGACCAAGGCCGGCAGCGATCGGGCGCCCGCCGTCGAGGCTACCGTGTAGGTAAAGCTGTCGTTGCCCGTCACATTGGGGAATGGCGTATAGAGCAACGCGCCGCCCGTCCCCACGAAAATGCCCTTGGTGGGCTGTTGCAGGATCACCACCGAATTCGTGTCGATCGCGGCTTCGCCCGGCAAGACCGTGTCGTTCCCGAGGATGCCGATCGGCGTGGGCGTGTCCTCAGGCACGACCGCCACGTCGTTATTCGCGATCGGCGGATCAGCGACCGGGAGAATCGTCACGCCTACGAGCGCCACGTTCGACGGGATGCCGGCCGTGTTGCGCACGCGATACGAGAACGTGTCCTGGCCTGCCGCCTGCGTGTTCGGGCTATAGGTGATGATCCCTGTGAACGGGTCGACATAGGCCGAACCGAGCGTCGGCGGAGAGGTGATTTCGATCGTCGTGCGGTCGAGCGGGGCCCCGATCGACACGTCGTTGGCCAGTACGTCGAACGTGATTGGCCGGTCTTCTTCCGTCCCGAACAGGTCGGGGATCGCGAGCGGAACAGTGGTGATGGGAAGCACGTTGATCCGCGCCGTCGCCACATTCGAAGTGACGCCCGCCAGGTTCCTTACCGTGTACAGGATCTGATCGCTGCCGGTGAACCCCGGAACAGGATCGTAGACCAGCGCCCCCGACGCGGGATTGAACACGGCCGTGCCGTGCTGCGGCGGCGCGACGATGACGCCCGAGCTGAGACTGATACCGCCGCCGATGTCCTGATCAAAATCGTTCGCCATGACGCTCATGACGACGGGCACGTCGTCGACCGTTACGGCCAGGTCGTCGATGGCCACCGGCGCGGCCAGCACGGTCCGCTGTTCCAGCGGTTCCAGCGCGGCATACCGCGCGAAGCTCGCGCGGCCACGGGTGCTCAGCCACATCTTGCGTTGGCTCGCCGACGCCCTGCGCGACCGTTTGCGGCTCGATGCGCATTCCGGCTCTTGTTGCCCAAACCGATTCATGGCGAACTTCCCCGATTGATGATCCGGCCCGCGGCGCCCCGCTCAGATGAAGACGAGACAATCGTCTCCTTTTCGAGTGCGCGATATCTTGCCCAACTTACCAGAATTGCCCTTGTTACATGGCAAAAGTATCGTCAGCCGAAAAACGGGTGTCAACGATTCGGTCAAGGTTCCCGCAGCTTGCCAGCCGGCCGCACGAGGTTTTTTTCGATGCGGGGAGAAGCCAAACAGATCGCCTGGACCTTGTCGGCGCGCAGCGCGACGCATGCTGTATTCGCACGCGGACGGGGAGACTTATTGCCACGGCTGCGGATCGATGATCGGATCCTTCACCGGAGCCAAACAAAGGACAGATGTCGTCCCGGGGGCTGCATTGCTGACGCCGCCGCCAAGACTTCAATAGACGAGCTGCCGAAAATCGCTAACTCGATGCAGGGTAATGAGATTGCCGTCGTGTGCGGTCTTGGCACGATGGTCGCCCGACCGGCTGAGGACGAGCAAATCGTCGCCGTCGACGACCAGGCTCGCATAGTGCCGAGCCTGGCGTGGGGAATCCCCCTTTGCCACCAGCCCCGCGAAGCACCAGTCGACCATGTTCCGCGAAAAGTGCAGCTGTAAACGGTGCCGTTCGTTATTCGCGAGGTTATAGCGGTCGGCCCCCAGCTGTTCGGGGTGGGTCATCGAATCGGTGGCCTGCGAGCTGAGCAGCCAAAACAGCCGGCTCGGCTCGTCGTAGAGCACATGGAACCGCATCTGCCCGCCGGGACATGGCACGTAGAGCATTTTGCGCCCCGAGGGGGCCTGTTCGAGCTGTGTCACCAGGCTGCCGTCGGCCTGTTCGGTCACCTTGGCGACCGCTGCAAAGCCCGTCCCGCCCGTGTGTGCCCGCATCCAGAGGTGAAACGTCTTACCCCGCGGATCGTGCCACAAATGGTTCGGGTCGACGAACTCGACGACGTTGGCCTCGAGCCAGCCGGGCGGCGCCATCTTGCGCCGCGGTGCCACCAGGCTGCCCTCCGGCCACGGCGCAGAAAAGAACGGGATGCCAACGAAGTCCACCGCGGGCCCCGCTGCGTCATGCGGTACGGCGTCGCGGAACGAGAGTTCGCTGGCCAGCGTCCAGTTCTCGCGCCGGGTCAGATCGTCGCTCAGACGGCCGCGCATCAACACCGGCGCCAGCTCGCCGACGTACCAGCCGGGCAGCTCGTTGCCGACACGGCGCTCCATCACGAGATAGACGCAATCGTTGGCGTAATGCACGTTGCACGCCGACTGGTGCCATCGCTGGCCCGACGTCAGCGCGACCGGCTCACTCCAGGTGTCGCCGTTGTCGTCCGAGCGCAGGATGAACAGGTCGGTCGTGTGACCGAGCACGTACAGCGCATTGCCGGCGGCGAAGGGCCGCGCGTGCATCCCGGGAAACAAGGCCTGCTCGGTCCACGATCGGCCGCCGTCGTCCGAAGTGAGGATGTGTCCCTGCCAGGCGCCACGCTCGGTGCAGGCAGCCGATTTTGGTCCGGACAGCTTGGGCACACCCGGCCCGCCCAAATCGAAGGTCGCCACGAGCCGACCGTTGCCGAGCCGGCAGAGTCCCGGCGTATAGCAGAACACGCCCTGCGGGTCGGGCGACTCATAAACGGTGACATAGTCGTTTGCCAACGCGCGGACCGGCCCACCCTGCGGCTCGGCCGCGCACGTCGCACACAACACACACCAGGCGAATGCTGAGTTCATGGAAACACGGTTCCGGATGTCCGAAGTTCATCTGCGCCATGCGGCTATGATAATAGCCCCTCGATTTGGAAGGTGAACGCGATGCCGAATTCCCCTCGAGCCATTGTGGATCGGGTGTTTACTGCCTTTCGTGAGCGGGGGTATCGGCATTATGGCGAGAGCGTGACCGAGCTCGAGCATGCCTTGCAGGCGGCGACGTTTGCCCGGCGGTTCGGCGAAAGCGAGGCCGTCGTCGCGGCCTGTCTCTTGCACGACTACGGACACTTGCTGCACGACCTCGGCGAGGACATCGCCGAGCGCGGCGTCGACGCGACGCACGAGGAACTCGGCGCACGGGTGCTCGCGGAATGGTTCGTGCCCGAGGTCGTCGAGCCGACACGGCTGCACGTCGCCGCGAAACGTTACCTGTGCTGGAAGGATCCGCGCTACCGCGACGGGCTGTCGGAAGCATCGCTGCGGAGCCTGGCCCTGCAAGGCGGGCCGATGAGCGAGGACGAGGCCCGGCGGTTCGAGCGCCATGCGCATTTCGAAGCCGCAGTGCGCGTGCGGCGCTACGACGACATGGGCAAGGTCGCCGGCATGCAGACGCCCGACCTCGAGGCCTTCCGGGCCACGGTCGAGGAGTTCGTGCGTGCGTGAGAATGACGCGCCTGGTGCCTTCGGCGCACGGCAGCCGGTCTCGATGGGGCCGCCGCGGAACCCGGCACGCGAGCTAACGAGCAACGGCAGCCGTCTTCACTTCGCGCCAATAGTCCGGCAGGTCCGGCTTGGTGGCCAGCAGAATCTCGCGAATCGCGCGGCGATCGTCAGGCGAGAGGTGTGCAAATTCGGGCGTCTGATCGGTACCGCTGAGTACCTCGTGCATTCGCCGATACACGTAGTCCTTCACCTCGGGGGCGATCGCATTGAACGCCTTGGAATAGACCAGGTAGCTGCACGGGTAACGGAACATCCGCGCTCGCAGGTCGAATTGCCGCAGCGACCGGCCCTGGGGGTCGCTCGGTCCACGGGCCGCGAAATCGGCGGCGAACGTGCTCGTGCCGGCAACCGTGTCGGTGAGTGGGGCTTCGCCCGAGAACAGCAAGTAGCGCACCAGCGGTTCACCGACGGCCTGGATGCGCCGCCGCGTGCTTTCCCACATGCCCTGGTCGGGCTCCTTCAATTCGCGTTTCAATTCGGCGTCTTGATAGACGGCAATCCGGGTATAGATGTTGGCCCGCGCAATCAGGTTGTGCGCCGTGGTTTGATGTTCGAGCACCATCAGGGCGACGATGTCGCTATACGGGCTCAAGTAGGGTTTCGTGTCGAACCGCCCGACCAGGTCGGTGACGTTCGCGCCCGGTTCGCGGTCGACCTCCTCGGGCTCGCGCTTGTCGCGAACGATCAGGTTGCCCAGGTGTCGCTGCGCGCCGTGTGTACCGGTGACATACCAGCCGCCCCAACGCTTGTCGAAGCTGCTGGTGTGATCGATCAAATGCGTGCCCGAGGCGAGGATCGGCAGGCCTGCCGCGTCGGGATAGACGCTGCGCACGAGGTGCCCGGGCACGCCGCGCGTCTGGGTCGAGGCATGACACAGCAGGCAATCGTTGTCGCGCCGTTCGATCGTGACCGGCGCGTCCGGGTCTTGCGAGAGCGTATAGAACACCGAGCCCAGCTTCGCGTCGACCGCCGAGATCTCGAGGACTTCGCCATTCTGACAAAAGCCGATATAGACTTCGTCATTGAAATACAGGGCCCGCGGCGAGCGCGGCGAGATGCGCGGGCGCTGGAAGCTCGTTTTGGAAAAGACGAGCGACTGCGACGAGACGGGCACATCGAGCGCCTCGAGGAGCGCCTTGAGCCGGCCGGTGTGCTCGTCGCAGCTCAAGGTGGCGCTACCCGTTGCGAGCTGCTTGGCCAGGACGTCGATGCAATTGTCCGGTGGGGCGGTCGTGTAGTTGATCGGTTCGGCCTCGAAATCGTCACCTGCCCACGCTGTTCCGCTCGCCATCCCGACCACGAACGCAACTGCGGTCAGGCGTGCCAAAGAGGCGGTTTTTGTACCCATTGCCAATCAACTCCCTCGTAACCCCAGACGATTCGTGCAAAGGCCCGCACAGCAGCGCGCCGGGCGGGCGCACTTGCGCGCCTGATCGCACCAGATCAAACGGCCATCTCTCCACTCTCCACACTCGAAGACGAGGAAGTGCAGCTCGTGTGCCGGTTGGGGGGGCCGCGACATATTTGCCGCAGCCGGGGGCGATTCGGATCGCGGAGATCGGCCGCTCGTGATTCAATCGACCCGCACCAGCACGACCCGAAAACCAATGTGATCGTAGCGCCGTGCCGGCTCAAACCGCTGGCGAAAGGCCGAGCGGCTGGGCCAACCTGGATCGGCCCAACAACTGCCGCGGCGCGAACGCGAGTAATCTCCGGCCTCGTTCTTGCTGGCGGTGGCCAGGGCGTCGTGTAGGTCGGGGTCGGCGCCCCCGGGATAGCGATTGTGAAACCAGTCGCGGCACCACTCGCAGGTGTTGCCGTGCATGTCGTGAATGCCCCAGGGGTTGGGCGGATAGCTGCCGACCTTGGCCGCGCGGCCGAGCGTTGGGCCGGGCTCGGCACCGTTGTACGGCTTTTCACCGCGGAAGTTGGCCTGGCGGCTGTCGATCGACGGTCCAAACGAAGTGGCGGTCGTCGTGCCGGCTCGACACGCATACTCCCACTGGGCCTCGGTCGGCAAACGAAACTCCCAGCCAGCCGGCAACTCGCCCGCGGCTTGTGCCTGCTCGGTGAGCTGCGCGCAGAAGGCCTCGGCTTCGGCGAAGTTCACATTGCCCACCGGCAAGTCATCCCCTGCGGGAAGCTCTTCCGTAAACTCGCCGGGCAGCTTGCCGGCGACGCGTTTCCAGTCGCCCTGGGTCACTTCATACTTGCCGATCCAGAAGCCCCGGCTCAGGGTCACGGTCACCTGCTGCTCGAAGGGCCTGCGCTCGGGTTCGCTGCGCGGACTGCCCATTTCGAATCGCCCCGCCGGGCACCAACACAGCGCGATCGCAGCGACGGTGCGCTGGTCGCCGGCGTTGGCGCCGGCCAGCGCAGCGGCCGCGACGTCGCCGTTCGAATCTTGGTGCTGGCGCCAGGCGACCTGCCGGAGGGCGCCATGATCGCGGCGCGCCTGCTTCGCGACGTGCGCCAACGGCACCGCGCTACCAGGCCGCATTGGTCCAGATAAAGGTGTTCCTTCCGGATCTTGATCATTCGCAGGTGCAGGTTCTGCCGGAGCGTTGTCTTCGGCCGGCGCATCTTCGGCCGGTGCCGCGCCGCGCAGCCGTCGGCGGAGACCCTCGAAACGTCGCCCGCGCCGTGGTTGTGGTTTTTCCTCGCCGGGGGTCTCGGTCGCGCTCCCCGCATCGTCCGCCGGCGCACCGTCGGCAACCGGCGGAGGCAACGTTTCGACACCCGGTTCGAGCGGTCCATCGGCCGAAGCACCGGGCAGGGCGCCCGCCGCGGGCCGCGGCCTGCGCAGCCGGCGGAAGAGTCCGCCGCTGGGTGCTGTGTCGCCGCTCTCCGACGGAGGCTCTTCGGCTTGTTGTTCGGCACGGCGCTGGCGCCACCAGTCCAACAGTTCTCCGGCGCCGGTCATGCCGGCTTCGATCAAGCTATTCAAGCTCTCGGGATCGAGCTGACCTTGCTCGTCGATCAAGGCATTCTCGCCCAGCAGGGCGCCGTCGCCGACGAGCCCCGAATCGCGCAGCTCTTCTTCGAGCTGCTCGTCGTCGCGCGATTTGTCCTGCACGGCTGCATCCAGCGCCGAGAGCACGGCCTGCAGGCTCGAGCCGCCGAACCGCTTGGCGTCGATCTGCGGTTTCTGCAGCGTGCCCTTGATCGGCAGGACGAGCGTCTGTTCGCTGAGCGCCTTGAGAAACGGCCGCCGCGCGAGGACCCCGTCGGGTAGATGAATCCGGGCTTCGATATCGAGCGTCTGGTCGAGGCCGACGGAACCGCGCTCTTCGATTTGAAAACTACCCAGGCCGAAGCGCAGGTCGCGGTGATAGACGCGACCGTCGCGCATTTCGAACACGACGGTCGACTCGCTGGCCAATTCGAGCCACAACCCCTGATCGTCGGGCAACTCGTTGGCGGCTTCCGTGGTGGTGAAGCGGATCATCGAGCCGATCATCTGCACGAGTGGCCCCGGCGACGCGGCCACGCGATGAATCGTCCACCGGCCGCCCAAGGTGCCCTGCTGCGGCAGATCGAGCGGAATTTGCCAGCGATCCAGTTCAAGCGAAAAGGCTCCTTGCGCCGCCGTCACCCCGGCCAAGGCCGGCGCGAGATATTGAAACAGGTCGCGGCACATCGCCGGCGTGAGCGTCACATGGTCGAACACCTTACCCGGCTGCACGACAAGCTCGGGCGCGGTTTGTTCGTCGCCGCCTTGTAGACCGGCCTCGAGATTGAATGGGCCCACGTCCCAGGGTTGCTCGGCCCCCTTGCCTTGCCACGCCAGGTGCCCGTTGACTAATCGCAAATCGAGCGAGACGCGCGACTTGGCCAACTGCTCTCGGCGCCGCTGTTCGAGTTCTTCGTCGCGCTCGCGCGGCGGAAACAAATGCTGAAAGTTCATGCCGCCCGACTGCACGACGAGATTCACGCGCGGGTCGCGAATCTCAACCACGCCGATCGCCTCGCGGTCGTAGAACAACCGCCACAGCGCGCGGCTCCCTTCGATCACGGGGATCTCGACGAGCGGTGGCCCGCTCTGCGGTTGGATCTTGACGTCGTACAGCCGCAACGGCGAGCCCCATCCCAAGGGCGCGCTGCCGACTTCGACCGTGCCGTTCAAATCGGCGAATGCCAGGCCGAGAATCGCTTGTCGCACCGGACCGATGCGGAACAAGTAGGGTGCTGCGGCGACGAGCAGCACCAGGACGAGCAAAACCCGTCCCAACCAGCGCCACAGGCGCCGCGGTCGCCGGGTCGGTTGCGCGGAGGTTTCGGCCGTGGTCATCCGATTCTCATCACTTCGCCTCGACGGCCGCGGCCGGCCGGACCTCCAAGTCGAAGGCCCCCAAGGCATAGGCCTTGCGTCCGGCGACGAACGCTCGCACGTGGCACGGCCCGGTGATCTCGGCAGGCAGCTTCAGCTCGGCCTGAAAGCGGCCGTCCTTGCCAATCGTCACCTTCGCCGTGCTCAGCGTATGGTCGTTGGCCTGTTCGTAGGTTGGTTGATACGCGGCCAGCACCTCGGGCGAGGCCTGGTATTCCTTCCGCACGGGCGGCTTGAACGTCAACAGGTCGCGCCGCAGCACGCAGTCGATCACGGCGGTCCCTTCGACCTTGCTGTGGCCGCTGACGGTGATCGTCGTGCCTGCCTCGGCTTGCGAGGGGGCTTCGATCTCAACCGCCTCGGGTTGTGGCAGCCGCAACAGCGGATCGCCGATCAAGTTGAACAGCGCAAGGTGCTCGCGCCGCTCGGCGGCCAGGTCTTTCGACTTGGGGTTCAAGGCCGGCGCCACCGAGTCGAGCAGCTTGCTGCTCTCGTCGGTTCGCGGTCGCTCGAGCATGCCGCGCTTGGCTTGTTGCAACATCTCGCCGAGCGTTTCGCGGCGATCGACGAAATACTGCCGCATCAACTCGTTGCCCATCACCGTCATTCCATAGGGCATCGACACGCGGCTGCTCGACAGCACGGCGACCGGTGCGCCGGGAGCGCGCAACAGGTCTTCGGCCAGGCAGTCGCGCTCGTCGTCGAACGCGCCGGTGTAGCAGGCGAGGAAGATCGCCACGGCCGGACCGGTCTTGGCTTTCAGCTCACGAATGTCGGGCGAAGCGAAGATGGGAAACTTGTCCCCAGGCACGTTCACCTCGTCCAACTCGCGCCGCGAGCCGTGGCCGATATAGACCCAAAACAAATTTCCCGCATTCAGCCGCTCCACGGCCATGGCGTGGAACGCCCGGGGATCGGGGCAATAGGGGCTGCGCCACGAGCCATACGTCACATGCACGTCGTAGGCCGGCGGCAGGCCTTGGGTGATGAACCGTTTCGCGCCCATCTCCAGCGCCGCGTCGGCCATCTGGCCAAAGCCACCCATGCCAGCCACGAAATCGACGCTGCGCCGCCAGGTGCCGTAATCGGCCTGCTTTTCGTAGCTCAGAATCTTCTCGACGATCTTCTGGAGTTCTTGCGACGTGTCGGCGGTGATCCGGCCGATCGCCAGGTCGGGCAGATCGTCGTCATCCGTATCGGCGTACCAGTTGTCGGTCGCGATGTCGCGCTCGCGCCCCCAATGGATGTTCACTTTTGCTTCGATCTTGTGCACCGGGATCGACACGCGCTGGAGGTCGGCGTCGCGCGCAGCGCGCGGATCGGCGTCACCCACCAGCACCACGCAATCGAGCTTGCCGCCGCGGGCCAGTTCGCGGATTTTTGCCCGCAGGTCGGCCGGCGATCCGGGATTGGCAATCAGCTTGATCCGGTGCCCTTGTTTGCGTCGCCACGCCAGCCAGGGATTGAGCGCTTCGCGGAACTCGTCGGGGCAAACCACCAGGCAATTGCTCGCCGCCCACGTTCGATGTGGCGCCAGCGCCAGGCAAGCCGCAAGCAGCATCAACGGGACCGCCAGGTGAAACAAGCGCATGTGTGCCTCGCGAACACAAGGGAAACCCCCGCCTCGACGGCGGGAACACCGTCAGCTTAGTGCGGGTTCGTGAAGCCTGACAAGCAACAGCCCCTGCCCCGGGCCGGATTCGCACCGGACGCTGTCACCCCTGGCTCGCAGCCAGGGGCCCCCCGTCCCCGCTGGCCAGCGCGGTCAGCCCGGATCGTGCAACATCGTCTGGTCGAGCAGATTGGTGCTCGTCTGCGGCGCGGCAGCGGGCTTGGTGCTGACCGGAGGCGCCACCAGCGTCTCGTTGTTGCGATGGCGTCGCCACCAATCTTCCGACGCCTGACGCGTCCATTGCCCGCCATCGAGCGCCTCGAGCAGCATCGCCAGGTCGCGCGCCGTTTGGGGCCGCTTGCTACGGCTCTTTTCCAGGCACAGCATCAAGGCGTGCTCCAGGCCCGGGTCGATCGGCTTGCCCAGCCGCTGCGAAGGCGGCATCGGCATCGCCGTGACATGTTGTTGGCAAAGATCGACCAGCGACGGGGCGTCGAACACCGGATGACCCGTCAACAAGAAATAACCCACGGCACCCACCGCATACAGATCGCTGCGCCCGTCGACCAAATCGGGCGTCTGGATCGACTCGGGCGACATATAGAGAGGTGTGCCGACGATGCCCCCCGAGGTTTGGCTGGCCTGCTTGGCCGAGTCGAGGGCCCGCACGAGTCCGAAATCGAGCAGCTTCACCACGTCGGGCTCACCGCCGCGCTCGTTCAGCATCACGTTGGCCGGCTTGATGTCGCGGTGGACCAGGCCCAGCGAATGCGCCTCGTTGAGCGACGCGCACATCTGCTTGATGATCTCGACCACCCGGCCTTCCGGCTGTGGGCCATAGACGTCGACCAGCTTTTGCAGATCGATGCCGTCGAGATACTCCATGGCATAGTAAAAGACGCCCTCGGGCGTGCGGCCAAAATCGTAGATGGCCACGGTGTGCGGGTTGTTGAGCTGGCAGGTGAGTTGTACTTCGCGCTCGAAGCGGCTGACCGATTGTTCGGTAACGCGGTCGACCTGCAGCAGCTTGATCGCCGTCGGCCGGCGGAGCATGGCGTGATGGCCCTTGTAGACCACGCCCATCGCGCCCTTTCCCAATTGCTGTTCCAGCCGGTACTGGCCCAACTGCTTCGCTTCGATCGCCGCCTTCTGGGCATTGCGCCGCAGCCGAGCCACGACCAGCGTGAAGACGAAGATCGCGATCGCTCCGGCGATCAACAACGCATGCAGGCCATAGAAGACGCGCTGCAGGATGACCAGCGGGCCAAACGCCTCGTCGTAGTCGATTTCGGTAATGAGCCCGAGCTCGTAATCGGGTAACCAGGTCCAGGCAGCAACCGAGCGCACGCCGCGATAGTCGCGATGGCCTTGGATTTCGACCCCCGTCGTACCGCTCACCACGGCCGCCACGGGCCGTGTCATCGGCATGTCGCGACGCCGCACGCGGGGCCGATATCCACCCGGAATGTTGCCGCCCGGATCGCGCACCAGCAGCCGGACGATCGACGCGGAATCTTCCTCGTCGGGGATCAATCCGGCCAAGATCAATTGATCGTCGAAACGGCTGTTCGAGACCATCAGTCCGTCCTTGTCGACGGCATAGGTTTCGCCGCTGGCGCCGATCCGGCCCAATTGCAGAATGCGAGTAAACTCTGCTTCTGGCCGGATGCGCAGGCCCAGCACGCCCACGATCTGGAAGTTGTCGTCGCGCACCGGCGCACAGACGAACATGGTAGGCACGCCCGTGCGTTTGCGGCCGTTGACGTCCTCGAGCGCGACGACGCTCGCGAACGGTGTGCTGACGGTCGTGTGTCCTGCCAGAGCCCGCAAGAGAAACGGCTCGTATTCAGGCACGACGCGGCCGATCAATTCCACTTTGTTCGCGGCCACGATCTGCTGACGCTTGTCGGCCACCGCCACAGCCGCAAAATCGTGCGCCGACATCCCCGGCTCGAGTTCCTTGAGCAACAGGGCCCGCAATTCGGCCACCTTGCGTTGCGCTTCGGCCCCGTTGGAATCGGCGTCGGCCGCGCGGTCATGCGCGTCGAGCAGTTCGACAACGGCGTGCCGCACTTGGGGGTCCTGCGCCAGCATGAGCGCGAACAGCTCTTGGTCGTGCAGCCAGCGTTCGAGCATCGATCGCTCGACCGAGAGCAAGGTCTGCAACTGCCCGCTGAGGTTGTACTCCATCGTTCGTCGAATCGAGCGATTGACGAAGTATCCCACGAGCGACAGCCCGATGACCGCCAGGATCGGCCAGGCCCAAAGCTGGCGGCGCAGAAACCAGACCGTACGGCTGATCGAAGCGCGGCTGCGGCTCGCGCTGAAGGTCATGTGCGCGGCGTGCTCCGACGCGCGCGAGCGCTGAAACCAGGACTTGACGCGCTGCCACATCAGCTTGCCGCCGGACAACCGGACAATTTGAGCCCCTCATTCGGAGCCGCATCGCCGCCGAGGGGCCCAAAGTTTCCAGGCTAATTGGGCCCCGGAAGCGAGGCAAGCTGCGCGTGTTTTCTCGATAATTCCGCGAAATCGCGAGCACCGAGAACCCGATCGGCCTGCCCGGCACACCCCCATCTGTCGCGTGCCGGCCATCGAAACTCACGGTCTCGGCCCAGGCGTCACGCGGCAATTGCGGCGTTACGGTGCACCACTATATTGGGACAGTGTGCAGGCACCACTCCTGCGACCGCGGGCGTAGCTCAGTTGGTAGAGCGCTAGCTTCCCAAGCTGGATGTCGCGAGTTCGAGTCTCGTCGCCCGCTTTTGACTTGCGTCGATCGTGGCACCGAACCCCGGCACGGCCCACGACGTGATGGATAAGATGCCCCCCTTGCCGGCTATTAGCCGGCGCCGGAGGTGTTCAGCAGACCTTTCGATCCGCTGCTTCGCGGCAGTGTTGACCCCCTCGTGTTCTGGATCGAAGAGTCTGTTTCCCCTGCAAACCCTGGTATCGCAAAGGCCGTAGCTGGTTCGTCCAGATCGACGGACAGCAGGTCCCCCTCGTCTTGGGCAAGAAGAACGCCGAGATCAAAGCGCTCGTCGAGCAGAAGTTCCACGAGCTGATGTCCAGCCGGCCGGTCCAGCGCCCCGGCCATCTTGGCGACAGCCACACTGTCGCTGAAGTCGCCGCCTATGTCAGCCAGGTCCGCGGATGGATCGCGGGTAGCACGCTCTACGAGACGAAGTTCTACCTGGACCAGTTCATCGATCGCCACGGCGCAATGAAAGTCCAGGATTTCACGCCCGAACCGTTGCGCGGTTGGGTAACCGTGCACCGCACCTCGCAGAGCGATTGGATCAGGTCACCGGGGGGACCGTCAGGCGAACCAAACACTCAATTCTCGACGACGGTCACTTGCCCGCCACGGACCTGCAACGACTCTTCGAGCAGCATCGGCTTTTGGTCCGGTTCGACTACCCAAAGTTTATAGGTTCCGACGGGGACGACTAAGTCTTTGTTGTAACCCGTGATTTCCTGAACATCGTAGGCGTACAAGGTGCCGGGACTTGCATCGTCGGTGGTCACAACGATGCGAGTGTTCAGCGGTCGATTCTCAGTGGTCACACGAATCAAGCCGAGGTAATCTTCGGGTTGAAGCTGCTTAACCTCCCGTTCGGCGTTTTCAAGCTCGGCGACCATCTTGACGGGCATTCCCTCTGTGGGAACCCACCACACGTCCACCTTGTCTGCCGAGGGTTGTCGCAGTTCCTCGCCATATTGGGTGACTTTGTTGATGTCGTACGCATAAAGCGTTCCATCGCTCGCGCCTAGCTCACACAAGACGATCTCTTTCATCGACGGCATGGCGATCGCCGGCTTGAGCACTACGATGGCGCGCCGTCCCTTCGGTGCCTCGGGGTTGAACGGTGCGGGCTCAATTCCCTTGCCGATCCGCGTAGTCACCTCGCTGATCGCCGTACTCAATTCTTCGCTGTTCTTGGCGTCGTAGTAGCGTCCCTTGCCGGCGGCGGCAATCTCGGCGGTGGCTGCGCTCTCTTGAGGCTTCAATCCGAAGCCAACCACGTTGATTCCAAAACGAAACATCGGGTTCTCGGCCAGTCGGCTCGCCTCGGCCGAAGGGTCACCATTGCAGCTTTCCAATCCATCAGTAATCAACACGACTCCGCAATAGGTCTTGCGATTGGCAAACTGCTGCCCAACCTGCTTCAAAGCCAACGCAATGGGTGTGTTGCCGACAGCCGGAAGGCCTTGGATCGCCGCAATCAAATCGGTCTTTTCTGCGTCCTTTAACTCTTTGAGGTTCCGCAGCACTTTGACAGCCGAGCAGCCTGGGGCATGGCCATAGACGACGACTGCGGTATTCAGTCCTTCGGGCAATTGCCGAATAAGTCCACTGACGACCTCCTTGGCTACTTCGACCTTGGGCCGTCCGTCCGGGGTGGGCTCCTGCATGCTAGCCGAGACATCAAGGACGATCGCCAGATCACTGATGGGCTCTGCCGTATCAGCGTCCTTGTCACGCGACTTCATCGCGGTAAGAAGTGCATCGGTTGCACCCGCAGCGAGCAATTGCTTCTCTTGCTCACTGCTGAGCACAAATGTCGCGCCCGATTTGCGCAGTCGCACAACAATCAAATCTGAGTCAACGCCATTCTCAAGCAGCGATAGAACGCTTTCAAAGGTGACCAGTTGTTTGCCCGGAATCGCAGGCTGATTGGCGGCCGTCTTTAAGGCCTCAATCACGGCATCGGTGATGCCTGCGGACTTCAGCCGCTCAATCGCGGCGTCATCGACCGCGAAGTCGATGCCATCTTTTTCAATCTTGGCGATGATGTCGCCATCCTCGAATCCCGCGTCAACCATCCCTGTGACGCCCTTCTCCTTCAGCGGCCCCGCTGCACTGGCGAAATCTCCAGCCAAAACCAGCGATGTCAGGACAATCACGACACCTACGCATCGACGACACATGACACGACTCCTCCCTAGAGCTTTGGTTTCGTCTAGCCGCTTGCCAGAATTCGCGTCGGCAGACCGTCCTTGATCGCAAATGAGTCTACCGCGCTCCGCAAGACATAACGACAACTGCGGCCAGTAGCCAAGCGCAGGTGGGCATGGAGTGTTACTGGGAGGGACGACCAGCCGCAAGAATCAGCCGTAACGGGCTGCGTAACAATTCGTTCGAGACGCCGCTCTGCGGTGGTAAGTGCTTGAAGTCGTCGCCAAGAGTCCCAGGGCCGGGGCGATCTCCGGCTCGCTAACCGTTGAGGTGCCGGATGTCGCGCTTACCAAAGAAGATTCGTCGCCTGGGCATCGAACGCTGCGAAGATCGCCGGCTGATGGCGGTCATCGGACTCGACAATGGAGTCCTGTCGGTCATTGGAGATTCCACACCCGACCGCATCTACATGACATCGCCAGACGGCATTACGGCAACCGTCAGCGTGCTCGATGCCGTCACGCTGGCGACCAAAGCAACTGGAACATTCGATCTGGACGAGATCGTGTCTCTCGAGGTGCAATGCTTCGGAGGCAACGACAATGTCGAATGTAACCTGGACAAGCCAGCTACGATTGATGGGGGCTACGGCAACGACACCTTGTACGGTGGATTCGCCTCGGATGTGCTGGTTGGTGGCGTTGGAAACGATGTGCTCCACGGTGGCTTGGGGCATGACACGCTGATCGGAAGTGAGGGAAGCGATCAGCTTCATGGCGACGTTGGCATGGATTCCCTTGATGGCGGCGCAGGTCAAGACAGTCTGTTCGGCGGCACAGGCAATGACACGCTCTTCGGAGGTAGCGAGAATGACTCGCTCGATGGCGAAGGTGATAATGACCTCATCTATGGCGATGCAGGCAATGACGCGCTCAACGGCGGCGCGGGGTACGACACGCTTGCTGGAGGGACAGGGTACGACACGACCCACGGAGGCACCGGGAACGACCAAATCTACACCGATGCGCTAGACCAGGTTTACGGGGACGAAGGCACGGACTGGTTTGACGGTCTTAGTGAACGACTAAGCGGTGGCATCGTCAAATCTCGGAATCCGAATCCCACGGTCTACCGCGACTGGGGACGCTTATAGTGCGTTGCGACTTGAGCGACTGAACAATTCGCACCCCCTTGCCTGCCGCTGGCCTTGCTGCACGCTGCGATAGGTCACTCCGTGGCATGCGCGACGCGCAAACCACCGCCCGCCGAAGTGCAGCTGGCCAACACAGCCGCCGCAACAAGGGCACACGATTCACCAGCGCCGCCCGCCGAGGTGTGGTTCGGTTGTCGTCAGGCTCAACCACATCTCGATCGGCCCACCGTCGAACGCACTGGTGAGAGCGCCAGGCACCGGCGGCCAGTCGTTTGCTCAAAAAAGCACCGCAGCCGGACCGAGGTCTTTCGGACCGTGCCTTCCGGTCGTGAAAACGTTGTCGTGGCCACGCTCCGCACACCGGGCCGCAGGCACTCCTCCCGGGCAAGCTGCTCGACCTTGAGCGTAAAGCATTGCTCGACCGTCCGCTTGGCATCCCATCACCCCCGTCGTCCGCTGCCGAATCCACCCATCGTTGCCCCTCGGCTATTGCCAAAAGCAATTGGCTCCGTCGCACGACTTCATGGATTTACGCTTGGATTTTTCGGCGTCAGCGATTGATCGCATTCGCCAGCGCCGCCCGTTCCTCAGGCGTCAGTCGAGCCACCAGCGCGGCCGGCGCCTCGACCAGTCCCGCGCCCGCCATCGAGGCATCTCTCGAAGCACTGCCGACGGCCGAATCCGCGTCGCCGGTACAAGCGTTGGTACAAGCGCCGTTCGGTGTCGGCGTAAGTGCTTTGCGGTTAGCACTTAGAATTCGGGGCCCGTTGCTTCCCAAGCTGGATGTCGCGAGTTCGAGTCTCGTCGCCCGCTTTCGACTTACGACGACACCCTCTTAGCCTTGCAGAGATTTTCGCAGAGACGAGGATCGCGGCCAGGCGGTCGTCCGACTGGAAGTCGTATCACGGCGCGCGAAGCTGTCCGAAGTTACATTGCCCGGTGAGCTCTGTGGCCGAATCGGGTTGCGGTTCTCACGCTGCAGGACCGCACTTGAGTGGAAAGCTGCCACGAACCTTGGATCGTTGTCACTGCGTGGGCGGCGTGCTTCCTGCGGCGGAGTCGCCTGCCGGCTGCTGCAGTCGAATCAGCGTGAGTTGGTTCGATGTTCCGTCGGCGAGATGGACGAGCAGCGACGCGGTGTCTTTGGTGAGGTTGGCGATGCCGGTTTCGTAGACGGGGGCCTGATCCCCGCCGATCGTCCAGGCTGCGCGTTGGCTCTTTTGATCCACCGAGCCGCTGATCGGCACGCATTCGTCGGTCTTGAGATTGTGATAATTGCCGCGAATGATTCCCTGCGGGTTGATGGCTAATTGAAAGACGTCGTCGGAACTCGTGGCATCGCCCTCGGCGACGGCGAACACACCCAAAGGCAGCCACTTGGAATCCGCGGGAGGCTCGGCCGCTTGTCCAGCGCCGGCGATCTGTGTGGCCTGTGAGGCATATTCCTCGGGCGTGCCCGCCGCGTCGCCGTTGACATACACCGCGTCGTTCTGAATCACGACGTTGCCGCCGTAGTCGTAGGGCACCGGCTGTGCGGCCAGACGGCAGCCGCGCGCCAGCGCGCCGTAACCGGGGTGCGTGTAGAGCGACGCCGACGTGAGATTCACAGGCAGCCAGGCATTGGGGTACGCCCCGAACGTGGCCGGCGAGTAGACGACGTAGCGGTCGGCGTCGGCGTGAAACGCGTTGGCCTGCGCAGCGTAATCGTCGGCATGTCGATATTGTGTGCCTGGCGTGCCGGCCATTCCTGCGCCGGCACCTGGTCGGACACCGATGCCACTGTCCGGTCCGCCAATGCCACCGGCGCCGGCCCCTGCACGTCCAGCTCCCGCGCCTGGTCGAACGCCGATGCCGCTGTCTGGACCGCCGGCGCCGCCGGCGGTTGTACCAGGGCGGCTAGCGTTGCTATGGGGTGTGCCCGGTCTCCCTGCACCGGCGCCGGGACGCACGCCAACTCCGCTATGAGATCCACCGGCGCCGGCCCCCCCTACGCCGGGGCGCGCGCCAGCGCCGCCAAAGCCCGCACCTGGTTGACCACCTGCCGCTCGCTTGGCTCCGCCACCTGGCGCGCCGCGGCTGGCACCAACGGTTGATAGCCCGCCCCCGAAGCCTGCTCCGTGTGTTGGACCAGCTCCTGCGCCCCGAAAAGCGCTCCCGCCCCCGCGCTGCGCGGCCCCACCGCCATGCCCGCGCGCGCCGCCACGTTGAGCGAACGTCGGATGCTCAGGAACAACAATCGCCGCTACGAGCAGCGAGCCAGCAAGAATTCCAATCCGCATGGGACACTTTCTATGCATCGTGTGGTTTGTGCGAAGATTCAACGGTTACGACCGCGTCATTTGTTGGGTTTGACGCGCGTGACCTTGACCGGGGGAAGGTCGGGGAAGTCCTTGTCGTCGAGCAAGCGATTCACCGACTGCCAGGTGAGCACGTCCGCACTCACAAGTCGCAAGATGTTGGTCTCCGTCAGCGAGCGGCCATCGGCGAGCGTGCCCGTGACATCGAGCACCCAGTTGTCGCCGTCGCGAAACCAGTCGGCCTCGCCGATTCCGCCGTCTGCTTCAAACGTCCAGGAATGAAGCTGGCCGGTCGCGGGATCGACGCCGATGACCTGATGGCCGGTGAAGGCGATATTCTGTTCTTTGAGCGTGAACCGAGCGTGAATGAACTTCTTGTTGGGCGCCCATTCGTAAGTGGCACGAAGCTCGGCATTTTCGCCTGCGGCCGAAACCCAATCGCCGATCAGCCAGGATAGATCTGCGATCAGGGGTTCTGTGCCAGGAGATTCGCTGAGCATCGCCAGACGCCACTGACCCTCTTCGCGCACCAAGAGAGCGCTGTAGTGCGCGTCGGTTGCGCTCTCCGTTGGTCCGCGCCGGATGATCACGTGTCCTTCTTCCCAAGCGGAATCGCGCGATAAGAACCGCGATTCGCTGGGCTCGACCTGGGCGGTCACTTCGGGCGTGGTCGCGAAGAACTCTGCGAACGATTGCTCGAGTTTGTCCCGTCCGCGCAGGTTGACGCCTTGCGAGTTTCGATACTCGCCCGTGGAGGTCCAATGTGCGACGAGCGCCTTGGCGTCGCGGGCCTCGAAGGCCTTGGCGAAGGAAGCCATGAAGGCGCGAATGGCTGCCGCATCCTCGGGACGAGCATTTGGCGTCGCGTTTGCGGCCTCACGCTTGCCGGCGGTTGGCTCTTCTGCCGATGCTGGCTGGGTCGCGAGGGTGCATGCGATCAGCACGCCGAAGAACGAAGTCCCCATCGGCCGAAGGGCAGTGCCTGCACGAAAAGTCATGGATGCATGCTTTCTGAGAATTGTGGAGCAGGCGCGTCTGCCCTCCTCGACGCCTGCAGCGCTGGGCTTCACCGCTCACCGGCCCACGATGGCTCCGCCCTGGGCCGGCGTCTGCACCCCGATCATTTTCGCAGCGGGCACCATTGTAGCTCTGGGCGCTGCTCGCTTCTATCGTGCCGGGGGTGGCGCTGTCTCCGTCGCGCCGGCAACAAAGGTCTGCGCCAGGGGCGCGATTTCTCGAAGCGCGAGCGCCCTGGCCCGCCCGCCAGGGAACGCGGTTTAGCTGGCGGTGGGGGCTGCCGTGCGGCGGCCCGACTCGATCAGCAAGCGGATCAAATCGAGCTTCTTGACCACGCCCGGCGAGATGATCTCCGGGGCCGCGTCGAGCAATCCGGCGCTGCGGTTTACTTCATTGATCGCCAGGCCGAGTTGCTGATAGCGGCGCACCAGGGTCTTCGTGCGCGTGCGCAGCGGATTGAACTTGCCGCACAGCCGCAGGTGCGCGGCCGTATCGAGCGCACTGATCATCGACAGGTAGCCGGTCCAGGTTTCCGCGAAGTCTTCCCAAGGATGCATCGTGGCATAGGCGCTGATATGGCGATCCTGCCAGTCGGCAGGCGGTCCGTTCTGATAGTAGGCATCCATGGCCGTGGCGTAGTCGGGGCTCGTGTGATCGCCGAACACCGCGCGGGATTCCGTTTCGCGGTGGTCTTTGACGAGCAGGTCCCAGTAGTAGTGCCCGATCTCGTGCCGGAAATGACCGATCAGCGTGCGCTTCTTTTCGCCGAGATTGACGCGGGCCTTTTCACGTTCGACGTCGTCGGCCTCGCGGATATTGATCGTGATCCGGCCGCCTTCATGGCCGGTGAAGACCTGGGTGTCGGCCGTCAGCGTTTGCCAATGCTGGTTCGGCAGCAAGTCGGCCATGAAGGCGAACGACAGCGCCGGCGTGAACCCATCGGCTTCCGTACCGTATGGCAACTGGAGCTGGTCGAGTTCGTAGAACAGCCGCCGCTTGGCTGCTTCGAGACGGTACCACTTCTGCAAGTTGCCGGGCACCTGCAGGTCGGGAATCGTGTGATTGAAGCGGCAGCAATCGCAGAGCGTCGTCGCGCCGGGTGCATCGGCGCGGCAGCAGCGATTGCAGACGCTGTATTCGACGTAGTTTGCACACTTGACCAGCCGCGCCCCGCACGCCGGATTGCCGCAGAGGTAGTGGCCGTCATGCTCGGGCACCAATGCCGCGATGCGGCTGCACACCGGACAGAACCCGACTTCGCGTTGGCAATTCAGGCACAAGCTGTTCTCGAAGAACAGCGGGCGACCACATTGGCAGACGAACGTTCGCATCGGAGCACCCGGGGCCGCGGATGACGCAGGAACCAGTGGTCAGTGCACGTTGCGTACCACAACCGGTCCACGGCAATTGAGCCGCCAGACGGAATCGTCGGGATCGGGTCGCCGGGACGAGCTTTATTGTTGCTGCTGTTGCTGCTGCTGATGGCCGTTTGCCAAGGGAAGCACGCTGACGGCGACCTGCAACGTCGAGGCACCGCCCCCGAGAACGATGCCTTTGACGGGACTGAGGTCGTGAAAATCGCGGCCCCAGCCCAGCGTGATATAGCGATCGTCGGCCAGGCAGCCGTTGGTCGGATCGAAATCGATCCAGCCCAGATTGGGACAATAAGCGCTAATCCAGGCGTGCGAGGCGTCGGCTCCCTCGAGCCGTCGCGCGTCGGGCCGGGGGTTGGTGCACAAATAGCCGCTGACATAGCGGCAGGCCAGGCCCAGCGAGCGGAGACAACCGATGGCCAGGTGAGCAAAGTCCTGGCAGACGCCACGCCGTCGATCGAGCACCTCGACGACCGATGTGCCGATGGTCGTGGCCTTGGGATCGTAGGTGAATTCCCGATGGATCCGCGTGTTGAGTTCCTCGACGGCCACCATCACCGGGCGCTCGGCCGTGAACGACGATTGCGCGTAGCTGCGCAGCTCGGGCAGGCCACGGACAAAGACCGAGTCGAAGACGTATTGCAGCGCGTCGATCGTTTCCGGTTCGCGGCAAACGCGCAGTCGCCGGCTCACCTCGCGCCAAGGCAATGATGCTTGTCGATTGACGTGTTCACGCGAAGCGACCCGGACCAGGCTGGTGGCCGAGATGGCCAGCCGTTCGTGCGGCTCGTAAATGGCAAAGCTGTGGACGCGATTGCCGAAGAAATCGTCGTACGCGTGCTGAGCCATCGGCACGGGATCGACCTGCAGCTGCCAACGCAGCGGCTGCTGATGTGGCAATTTGCGAGGCGTCAGCCGCGCCAGATTATGGCAGGCCTCGGCCACACCGGTGTATTCATACGTCGTGTCGTGAACGAGCTGGTACAGCACTAGCCGCTTCCCTTCAGCGGTCGCGCGTTGTAGGCATGGGTCAGGTAGCGGCGCGTCAGCAATTGCGACAGCTCTTCCATTGTGCTGGTGACGGCCGCCAGCCGTTCGGCCAGAGCCTCGCGTTTGCCGCTGTCGACAACGCGGACCAGCGCGTCGACGTCGGCCAGCCGCACGCTGGAAAAGACGTTGCGCACCAGTCGGACTTGTTCCGACGTGTCGGCCTGGTCGGACGAGCGCAGGGCCTGGACGTGCTGCAGCAGCGCCGCCAACTGAAAGGCGACCGAGCGCGGGTTGGCCTCGTCGGCCAGGAGCAGGTCGAGCACCGGCGCGGCATCGGGGCCGAACACATAGCGCGACCGGTAGGTCATCAGGCTGTTGGAGGTCTCGAGAATGGCCCATAGGCGCGGTGCCTCGAGCCCCGAGGTGTCGACCATGCCCAACCGCAACAGGTCGGCCAGGTCGGCCGCGCGTTCCAGCCTCCGGCCCGTGTCGAGGAACCGCCAGCCCTGGTCGCGCGTCATATCGTCCATGGCCTGGCCGTTGAAGGCCGAGATCCGTTCGATGCAGGTGTCCATGCGCGCGAGCTGCTCGTCGACGAGCAGCGACGCACGGGGTGTCTCGAACTGATCGGTCAGGCTGTTCAAGATCCGCCAGGCGTCGTTCGAAAGCCGGTCGCGCACCGCCAGCGCGATCGCTTGCAGTCGCGTGACGTCGGCTGCCAGGCTGCGCGGGTTGGCCGTGTCGAAGACCGCCGCCTCGAGCCAGCGTTGGAGATGTTGTGGCTTGGTGTTGCCCGCCTCGAGTGCCGCGTCCAACGGGCGCCGTCCGTGCGCGATGTACACCTTCAAGAAACAGATGAATTCGTCGAGTTGGCTGATCTCCAATTGGTCCGACAGCCGATGCAGCAGTGTCCGGGTCAGCCGACAGCCAAACTCCAGCCGCTCGACGTACCGGCCCAGCCAGAACAAGTCGTCGGCCAGCCGCGACGGCAAGACAAAGCCCGCACGGCTGAGGGCCGCGGCACGGGTTCCTTGCGGAATCAGCGTCAGTCCGTCGTCGGCCTGATGGGCCAGCACCCAGGTGTCTTTGCTGCTGCCGCCGGAGGTCTGCGTGCTGGCCAGCACCGACTCGGCGTGGCTCGATGCCCGCGTCAGCGCGCCGGGCATCACCTGGTATTCGCCGTCGCCCACCGCCACGGCGTAGACGCGCATCGTGACGTGCCGCGGGACCAGCGCGCCGCCCTGCCAGGTGGGGGAGGACGACAGGGCGACGAACTCTTGGGCCACGTACCGGTAGGGCGCCTCGAGCACGCGGTTCAACAGTTCGGTCTGTGCCCGTTCGTCGAGCTGCGACACGATCACCGGTGGATGTTCGCGCTCGCTGAACGCATGCTTGATCACCAACCGCTCGAAATTCGAGCGCACCATTTGCAGTGCTTGCTCTTCTCCACACCACCAGGTGGCCACCGGCGGCAGGAGCAGTTCCTCGCCCAGCAACGTCCGGCAGAGCCCCGGCAGGAAGGGTAACAGCGCCGGCACCTGCACCACGCCCGAGCCAATCGCGTTGACGATCGTGACCTTGCCGGCGCGAGCCGCTTGGAGCAAACCGGGAACACCCAGCAGCGAATCTTCGCGCAGCTCCAGCGGATCGCAGTAGTCGCTGTCGACATTGCGGAGAATGACGTGCACGGGCAGGAGGCCCGAGAGGGTCTTGAGAAACACGCCCTGGTCGCGGACGGTCAGATCGGCACCCTCGACCAGATTGAAGCCCAAGTACCGGGCGAGGTAGGCCTGCTCGAAGTAGGTGGCGTGGTACGAGCCGGGCGTATAGATCACCACTCGCGGCTCGTCGACCGCGGCCCCGGCGTATTCGAGCAGGCTGTCGCGCCAGCGGGAGAAATGCCGCGCCAGGCGTTGCACCAGGCAGTCGCGAATCAACGCGGCGTGCACGCGGCTGAGCACGATGCGGTTTTCGAGCGCATAGCCGACGCCCGTCGGCGTGTCGGTGCGATCGCCGACCACCCACCACCGACCGTCGGGCGACCGCGCCAGATCGACGGCATAGTTGGCCAGGAAGGCCCCGCCCGGGGGCTGGATATCGTGGGCGGCCCGCAGGAAGGCCGGGTTGGCGAACACGACCTCCGGCGGCAGGCTGCCGCCCAACAGTAGCCGGTGGGGTCCATAGACGTCGGCCAGTACGGCATTCAGCAGCCGCGCGCGCTGGGCGACGCCGGCGCTGATCAGCCGCCATTCTTCGGCCGACATGACCATCGGCCACGAATCGAGCTGCCACGGCCGGCGCCATTCGGCGGCCTGTCCCGGCGGGTTGTACGTAACGCCATATTCGCGCAACACGCGCCGGCAGAGATCGTCCTGGCGCTGCAGTTCCTTGTCGCCCAACGTGCGCAAGGCATCGACCAGCGGTCGCCAACTGGGCCGCAGTGCGCCATCGGCGGCGAGCATCTCGTCCCAATGGCCTGGCACCCCGCGATACTTGGCCAGCCAATGAACCGCGCCGAGGTCGGGCGACGGTTCCGCCGCCGAACTGGCGATCGTCATTTCAGATTGACCCGACATCCCTGAGCGTCACCGCCTGATCACGAAACCGCAATTCGAAGCTGAGCAGCCGCGCATCATGCTCCGGCGTGCGCGGACATGATACGGTACGAGGCCCGCGGCGCCAGCTACCTGGCCTGCATCGCCCTCACCGCCCTCGACGCAGGTCTAGAGTACAAGGAAACTCCGCGTTGTGCTCGGCCAGGGGTGCCGCGAACCAGCCGGGCGTATGCCCCTCGGCGAAGAACCGCGCGTTGCGCCGGGACTCGGCTTCCATGGCGTTCACCGGGAAGGTGTCGTAGTTGCGGCCGTTGGGACTGGCCACGTGATAGGTGCAACCGCCCAGCGAACGCTCGTTGCCATGGTCGTACAGATCGAACACCAGCGGAGTGTCGATACCCAGTGTGGGGTGTAAGCAATTAGGCGGCTGCCAGGCGCGGTAGCGCACGCCGGCCACGCTTTCGCCCGGTGTCGGCGTCGGCACCAGCGGCAGCTTGCGCCCGTTGCAGAGCACCGCATAGCGTTCCAAAGGCCCGCCGGCGACGCGCACTTGCAGCCGCTCGACCGACGAGTCGACAAACCGGACCGTGCCGCCCGCGCCGGGTTGTTCGCCCAGCACGTGCCAAGGCTCGATCGCCTGGCGCAGCTCGATTTCGATGCCGTCGCACTGCACCCGACCCAGCACCGGAAAGCGGAATTCGAAATGCGGCAAGAACCAGCCGGCCTCGATGTCGAACCCGGCGTCGCCCAGATCGCGCATCACTTCGCCGAAATCTTGCCAGACGAAATGCGGCAACAAGAACCGGTCGTGTAGTTGAGTGCCCCAACGGATCGGCCGCGCGCGGTATGGCGTGCGCCAAAACCACGCCACGAGCGTTCGCAACAACAGTTGCTGCGTGAGGCTCATCTGCGCGTGCGGCGGCATCTCAAACGCGCGAAATTCGACCAGGCCCAGCCGGCCCGTCGCCGTATCGGGCGAGTATAGCTTGTCGATGCAGAATTCGGACCGATGCGTGTTGCCCGTCAAGTCGGTGAGCAGGTGCCGGAAGATGCGATCGACCAGCCAGGCCGGCACATGCTGACCGCTGCGCAACAGCCGGTCGAGCTCTTCGCAGGCAATCTCCAGTTCGTAGACCGTCTCGTGCCGTGCTTCGTCGACGCGCGGGGCCTGGCTGGTCGGCCCCACGAACAGCCCGCTGAACAGGTAGCTCAGCGACGGATGATTCAGCCAGTAGACGACAAGCGAGCGCAGCAGGTCGGGCCGCCGCAAGAACGGGCTGTCTGCCGGAGACGGCCCGCCGAGCACGACGTGGTTGCCGCCGCCGGTCCCGCTGTGGCGCCCGTCGAGCATGAATTTCTCGGTGCCGAGCCGGCTCAGCCGGGCCTCTTCGTAGAGCCCCGTCGTCAGGGCTTTCAGATCGTCCCAGCTATGGCCCGGTGGGACGTTGACCTCGATGACGCCGGGGTCGGGCGTGACTTTGAACACGCCCAGCCGCGGATCGAAGGGCGGCAGCTCCCCTTCGACGATCACCGGCATTTGCAAGGCGGCGGCCGTATCTTCGATGGCCGCCACGAGCGACAGATACTCTTCGGTGGTTCCTACCGGCGGCAGAAACACGTGCAAGCGCCCCTCGCGCGGCTCGACGCACAGCGCCGTGCGCACGACCCAGTGGGCCGATTCACGCGGCTTGGGCATCCGGTCGCGCAGCGAGACGCGCTCGTTGGGGTCTTCGGCCAGCGCCGTTTGACCGCGCTCGCGCTCCCGCCGCTGCAAGTTCAAAGCGGGCCACTGCATTTGCTGTGGCGGCGGCAGATTCTGCCACGCGTGCAGCGGGTCGGGCGAGTAGAGATAGGGATATTCGCTCCGCGAGACCCACGGCAGGCTGCCCACCGGCAGCCGCAAGCCGATCGGCGAATCCCCGGGAATCAACAGCAGGTGCTTGCTGCGCAGCATCCACAGACCGCTTTCCCAGGCGACGTCGTTGCCGTAGCCGGCACGCGTCAGCGGCAGCACAAAGCCGACCGGCTCGTTCAGCCCGCGCTCGAACACCCGCCGCAGCCGCCGTCGCTCCTCTGGGTCTTCCAACTTGTTTTCGGCCGGATCGACATTGACCGGCAGTTGCCCTTCGCGGTGGAGAAAATGCACCGGGTCTTCGAACGCCGGCACTGCATAACCGGGATCGACTGCCAGGCGTTGCGCCAGCACTTCGACAAATCGTTCGGCGTCCTCGATACCGAAGCCATATTGCACGTCGGCCGCGGCAATCAGTCCGGGATCATTCCAGATCGGGTGTCCGTCCTTGCGCCAATAGCAAGCCAGGGCCCAACGCGGCAGTTGCTCGCCGGGGTACCACTTGCCCTGCCCAAAGTGCAGCAGGCCGCCGGGCGCAAACCGCTGACTCAGCCGGCGAATGAGCACTTCGGACAACTGCCGTTTGTGTGGACCCGCGGCGGCGGTGTTCCACTCGGGCCCGTCCATGTCGTCGATCGAGATGAACGTCGGCTCGCCGCCCATCGTCAACCGCACGTCCTGCTCGACCAGGTAGCGGTCGACCCGGTGCCCCAGCGCGTCGATGTCGCGCCACTGCTGTTCGGTGTACGGCTTCGTGACGCGCGGATCCTCGTGGACCCGCGTGATGCGCATCACGTGCTCGAAATCGGCTTCGCAGGCCTCGAGCGAACCGGAGATGGGGGCCGCCGATAGCGGTTCGGGTGTGGCGGCCAGGGGAATATGGCCCTCGCCGGTCAGCAGGCCGCTCGTCGGATCGAGCCCTACCCAGCCGGCGCCGGGCAAATACGCCTCGCACCAGGCATGCAGGTCAGTGAAGTCGTGCTCGGTACCGCTGGGACCGTCGAGCGATTTCACGTCGGGTTTGAGCTGAATCAGGTAGCCCGACACGAACCGCGCGGCGATCCCCAGCCGCCGTAGCACCTGCACCAGCAGCCAGGCCGAATCGCGGCACGAGCCGCTGCCCAGCTCGAGCGTCCGCTCGGGCTCTTGGACCCCAGGCTCGAGCCGCACGAGATAGTCGACTTCGCCATGCAATCGCTGGTTGAGCTCGACGAGGAAGTCGACCGTCTTGCGGGGCTTGCGGTCGATCGACGCAATCCAGGCATCGAGGCGCGGCCCCCCCGGTCCCACGACCAGAAACGGCGCCAGCTCGGGTGCCTGCCAGGGGTTATAGGTGAACGGGAACTCTTCGGCGTCGGGCTCGAGGAAGAAATCGAAAGGATTGATCGTCGACATCTCGGCGACAAGATCGACGACCACGCGCAGCTCCGGAACCCGGTCGGGAAAGACCACCCGCGCCACGAAATTCGACTGCGGATCTTGCTGCCAGTTGAGAAAGTGCTCCCGCGGCTCGACTTTCAACGAATAGCTGATGACCGGCGTTCGCGTATGGGGCGCAGGCTTCAGCCGGACCAGATGAGGGCCCAGCAGAATCGGCCGGTCATAGCGGTAGCTCGTTTCATGAAATAACGCCACGCGAATCGGCATGCACGACTACTCCCGGCGCGCGGGAACGCCACGCCTCGACTTCGCATGCGGGTGGAGGGTGATCCGCCGTCACGCCGGCGCGCACCATCCCACCGGGCGGCCGCGCCTTGACATCAATCCATTGGCCGTCGTTCGAGCGCCGTTTGAATGACCCGGAGGCGGACCGCGGCCGGAAGTCGAAAAGCAGGTTCCTGGCTTTTCTCTTGCTTAACCGAGAGGCCAGGCAGCACTTCCCGTGCCAGCCGAGGGATGGCAACTCGATCTGCGCGTTGTTCGCCGCTTAAGGTCTACCGTCGCTGATAGTTCCGGCAATCAGCAAGAGTCGATCGCCACGCCGCAATGCGGTCCCGCCGAACGCCGCCGCGCGCTTGTGCGGCGTTCGCCTGCCCAAGAGCGCGGCGCTCGGGGGGGCGTGGGCCGCGACCACGCGTCTGGTCCTCGGGTGAGCGGCCGCTCCGTGACCGTGGGACATCCGCGGCTCACCGCAGGGCGAAGCACGCCGCCATTTCACCGTTACGCACGTACAGTCGATCCCCAACCACGATCGGGTGGTTCCAGGTCTTGCCGGCGATCGCCGCAAACCGGCCCCGTTCTTCATGGCGATCGGGCGTCGCCGTCAGCAGTACCGCCGCGCCGTCCTCGCCGAGCACGATCAATTGGCCGACCGGGCGCAGCAGCAGTACCTGGCCGAAGCCGTAGCGACCTTGTTTCCAGCGCCGCTTGCCTGTCGCGGCATCGATGCAGGTGAAGATGTTCTGATCGAAGCCGTATAGAAACCCTTCGTAAGACACAAAGTCGTTATACGAAGGTCGCAGTTGCTTGCTCGTCCATTGCGTTTCGACTTGCCAGGTGTCCGACGCGCGCGAGATTTTCAGCCGCGCCAAACCGATGCCGTCGCCCAGCGGCACGACCACGCTCTCGGCGTCGATCTGCTGGGGCTGGCAGATCGGTGGGCCGGCCCAGTCGCGCGGCTTGTGCGACCAAATCACCTGGCCCGATTCCGGGTCCAGCGCATGCACCCCGGCCGTGTTGGTGAACAAGACCAGCGTCTGGCCCGCCAGCTGCACCGGCTGCGCCGAGCTGAAATTCATCCCGCGCGAAGCGAAACGCCACCGCGGTTCGCCGGTGTCCCGATCAAAAGCCAGCAGCCCGTTGTCTCCTTCGCCGCCGGCATAGACGATCACCACCTGGCCAACGACGACCGGCGAGTTGGAGAATCCCCACACGGGTAGCTCGGCTTTGACTTCTTGCGTCAGGTCATGGTGCCAGACCAGCTTGCCGGTGGACGCGTCGAGGCAGCGCAGCTCGGCCTTCGCGCCGTAGGTGAACAACTTGCCGTCGTGATAGGTCGGCGTGGCTCGTGGTCCCGCGCCGGAAACAACGTCCCAAAAACGCGTCGCACAGGCGTTCTGCCAAATCAACGCGCCCGAGTCGGCGGCATAACAGCACACCAACTCCTGTGTGCCGCGCTGCTCCTGGGTAAATAGCCGTCCTGAGACGCAGGCAAACGACGACCACCCTGCACCGATCGGGATCTGCCACACGTTTGTCGGCGCGGTGGTCGACCAGTCACACGGAACGGTCACGTCGTCAGTGGCGCTGGTTCCCAGGGGGCCGCGGAACGCAGGCCATTCGACCGTGGTCGGTTGCCAGCCGGAGTAGCGCGGGTCGATGGCGGATTCCATATCCCCCCGACCGGACGCGGTCAGATGCGCCTCCTTCGATTCTCGCCAGCGGCCGGCGAACTGCGGCAGATAGTTGCCGGTGAAGCCCTCGAGCCGCAGTGCCGGAAACATCGCCCACACCACGGCCAGCGCCAGCCCAAACCACCGCAGTCGCCACGGCGAGCTCTGGCGCGCCGCCATGGTCGTGACCAGCGCGACGACGAACATCATCAACGGCACACCGTAGATCCAGATCGGCACGAGCATGCTTTCGTGCGATACCAGTGTCGCGCCGATGCCCAACACGAGCGCCATCGCCAGCACGGTCAGGCGCTCGCGCCACGGCAAGCGGCTGAAGAACAGCCCCCAGAGCACGAACAGCGTCAAGCACACCAAGGGGCCCAGCATCATGCTGGCGAACCGCGAAAAATTGTTGATGCTCGGGGTAACCGACACCGCGGTGCTTGCGACCTGCAACAGCACGATCAACCAGGCTGGCCACGTGCGCGGTACCGGCGAGCCGGAGGCCTGGGTCTCAATGGCCGGGGCGACCGCGTCGGCTGTGCTCATGCTGAAACTCCGTGCGTCAAAAGCCTGCAAGCGCCGCGCGCTGGCTCGACGAAAGACGGCTCAACCGGCGGGCACCGCGGCCAGCAACGGCAAGCGGTCTTGCGTCGAAACCACTACGCCGCCGGGCTGCTCGACGGTGATGGCAAACGCCTTCGGATCGACGACTCGCAGTTTGGCATGGATCGGTACCACGATTTCACCACCGGCGTTGGCGTCGAACACCCCCCCGTCGATCGGCTCGGCGTCGCGCTTCGGATCGATGATCCACAGTTGATACTGTTCGCGCAGCGGATCGTTGACCGGCAACCCCCGGAAGCGCATGTACCCGCGCTGCTGCGAGGTACTCCAGACGACGTCGCCTTCGACGGCCTGGCCAAACGGATGCTTGCCAGGGCCCCAGGCGACTTGAATCACGTCGCCCGCCTCGCTCAGCAGCCGCCGCCGCCCGGCCACCGGATCGTCGGCTGGCGATCGAGCTGGTTTCGACAACCACGCCAGTGCCGCGATGCTCGCCGCCGCCACGAGCCAGCCCGAGCCGGAGATCAGCCAGTTGCGCCGATTCAGGCCAGCGGAAGCCGCCGGTTGCGGCCGATCGCCGGGCCCTCGGCGCACTGCCGTGAGTTCCCGGGCAGCCGCCTCGAGCAACCGCTCGCGGAGCGCCGCGGGCAAAGCGTCCAGGCGGCTTCCAGCCATCGCGGCATGCGCCGCGGCGGCCGTACGCTGGAGCGCGCGGTCTTCGGGTTGGGCGTGCTGGGCCAGCAAGGCGTCGAGTTCGGATCGTTCTTCAGGCGCAAGGTCGCCCAGCGCCGCGGCGGCCTGCAACTCGTCGAAACGATCCAGCGGCGAGAAGGCGTCGCTCATCACGAGACCTCCTCAGGGCGCAGCCGCGCCTGCATCAATTGCCGCAAACGCAGCAAGCCGCGTCGGGCATGCGACTTGACGGTGCCCAGCGCCAGCCCGGTTCGTTCGGCGATCTGGCCGTGCGAGAGCCCGCGATCGATGTTCAGCTCGAGCACCTGGCGCTGTTCGACCGGCAGTTGGGCGAGGCATTCGCGTGCGACCGCCACCTCGTCGCCCAGATCGACGGGGCTGGCCTGCGTCGCGGTCGACAGAGCGCTCTCGTCGAGCCCCGTGACCACTGGTGACCGCTCGCGTCGGCGGGCCCGATCGATCAGCCGCCGCCGGGCGACGAGCATGATGAAGGTCACCTCGGACGATTGTGCCGGATCGAACCGCGCCGCGTTGCGCCACAGATCGATGAAGATGTCTTGCACGATGTCTTCCGCGTCGGACGAATCGCTCGACCAGCGGCGCGCAGCCGTCCACACGAGTCCTCCGTAGCGGTCAAGACATTCCGCTACCGCGCCGCTTTCGCCGCGGGCGATGCGTGGGAGTACACTGTCGGACGACAATCGCGCCTTCCTTGCCAGGCGTAAACCGAAAGGAACAGCCCGTGCGGCCGGACGGGGGTCGATCAATGCCACGACAGGCGCGAGCCCCGAAGGCGCGCGCCTGACGTGAGCGCTGCTGACCCGAGATGCGGCGCACCCTACTGCGGCATGATGACCGTGTCAATCACGTGGATCACGCCGTTCGCGCAGGTCAAGTCGGTCTTCACGACCTTTGCGCCGTCGACCAGCACCTCGCCGTCCTTGACTACGATCTTCACCTCGCTGCCTTCGACTGTCTTGGCCTGCGACAGCTTCACGACGTCCTTCGCCATCACGGCGCCCGGCACCACGTGATAGGTCAGGATCTTCACGAGCTGATCCTTGTTTTCGGGCTTCAGCAGCTTGTCCACGGTGCCCTCGGGCAACTTGGCAAATGCCGCGTTGGTCGGCGCGAACACGGTGAAGGGGCCCTTCCCCTTGAGCGTCTCGACCAGCCCGGCGGCCTTGATCGCGGCGACCAGCGTCGAGAAGTCTTCGGCGCCCGCGGCCGTGTCGACAATGTCTTTGTGCGCATTGGTCCCGACGACCTTGGCACGACATTTCTCACCTGCGCCGGCCACGGCGGCCATGCCCGCCAACATCAACCCGGTAGCAATGAACGACTTCCACATTTTTCCGGCTCCTTCGAGGGGGTTCGATTCCGACAACCGCACCGGGAACTGTCTCCCGGGGTGTTCAAGATTGGGTTTCGCCATGACCGGGCGATTGGATGCGGCGGCGAACGCGGAAAAATCGTTCAAAATCTCTGCCGTCACGGGGTGAATTCCCAGGGATCGCCGGCGCCCCGCGCCGCCGGAGCGCTCCCGATAGACGGGGTGCCAGCGGCGCGTTAGCCTCCTGACGGTTTCCGGCCCCGGCGCCCCGCAACCCGATCCCCCCCGAGCGTGTCATGTCCCCTGCCCTGGTGATCAGCCTGCTGCTGACCGGCGTGGTTCAGCCGCTGGACACGACGCGCCGGGTTCACGATTTCGCCGGCGTAATTCCCGCCGACGAGGGCCGGCAGCTCGAGGCGTTGTGCCAGGAAGTCGAACAACAGACGACCGCCCAGGTGGCCATCGTGACGGTGCCTTCGCTCGACGGGGTGACCGTCGAGGAGTACGCCACCGAGCTGTTTAAGGAATGGGGAATCGGCAAGCGCGACGTGAACAACGGCATCCTGCTGCTGGTCGCGCCGAACGAACGCCGCATACGGATCGAAGTCGGATACGGCCTCGAGCCGCTGCTGACCGACGGGCTCTGCGGCGAGATTCGCGATCAGGCCATCTTGCCTGCCTTTCGACAGCTCGACTATGCCGGCGGAATTCGCGCGGGCGCCGACCGGATTGTCGATGTGCTGCGCGCGAACCCGCAAGCCGCCAAAGGGTATCCCGGCTCGGGCCCGTACTTACTGAGCACGGTGCGCCAGGAAGCCTTGGTGGCGATCGGAGTGGCGATCGCCGCGGCGATCCTGTTGATCGTGGTGAGCTTGTTTGCCGCGGCACGACGCAAATTCTCCACCTGGTATTTCGTCGCGGCCGCGTTCGCCGTTGTGGTGATCTGGGGCATTGCGGTCAGCCTGACCCTGCGCTTGCAGCCGGCGCGCCGACCGTGGGTCTGGCTGGGCTCGGCGGGAGCCTTGGTGGCGGGCTCGATGTGGCAGCACTGGCGCAAGTATCGCCGCTACGGACCGCGGGGCTGCTCGAAATGCGGCACGCCGTTCGAGCTGTTGGGCGAGCAGGCCGACGACGAGCACCTCAACGAGGTGCAGCGCCTCGAGGAAAAGATCGGTTCGGTCGATTACGACGTCTGGTATTGCCCGGCCTGCCTGCATGCCGACACCGAGGCCTACATCAACTACTTCTCGAATTTTTCGCGTTGCCCGAAGTGTCAATACCGAACGTTCAAGGAAGGTCCCCAGCAAACGATCCGTGCCGCCACGACGCTCACCAGCGGCCTGGCGCGCGTCGAAGGCCGTTGCGTCCACTGCAACCACAAGACGCTACGAGAAATCGTGCTGCCCCGGTTGGCCGTGGTTTCGTCGGGGGGCTCGAGCGGTAGCTCGTTCGGGAGCAGCAGCTTCGGCGGCGGTTCTTCGAGCAGTGGTGGTGGCAGCAGTTTTGGCGGCGGCTCCAGCGGCGGCGGTGGCGCCTCGGGAAGCTGGTAATCGCGCGGCAAGGACGAGCGGATGTATGCAACCTATGCAGCGTTGATCTTCTGCGGCGCAGTCGTGCTGTGGTACTGGCTGGCGTTCAATCGCCTGACCCAGGCGCACAACGCCGTCGATCATGCCTGGTCCAACATCGAGGTCGAGCTCAATCGCCGCTTCGACCTGATCCAGAACCTCGTCGAAACGGCCAAGGGTTACGCCCGCCACGAAAGCGAGGTGTTTCGCGAAGTGGCCGAGCTGCGTTCCCAGCCCCGGCCTTTTGGCGACGCGGCCGCGGCCAACGCGGCGCAGCCGAATCTCAGCCGCGTGATCGCCCAGGTGATGGTCCTGGCCGAGAACTATCCCGAGCTGCGGGCCCAGCAGAGCTTTCTCAAGTTGCAGCAGGAATTGACCGAAACGGAGAACCGCATCGCCGCGCGGCGCCATGCGTACAACCAGACGGTCAACCTCTATCAGAATCTGTGCGAAGTGATTCCCACGAATATCATCGCCGGGGCGCACAACTTTGCTCCCCGCGCCTTCTTCGACGCGCCCGACGAGCTCGCCGACCACGCCCCGGAGGTGCGCCTGTCGTGAGCCGGTTAATCGTGCTGGCGGGCATCGTGGGTATGATCGCGCTCGTCGCGGCGGCGTTCTGCTGGGACTGCGTGCGCCTCGAAAGCGGCTACCGCCGGTTTGCCGCCCGGGCCGACGAGCAAGTCGCAAAGCACGAGCAACGGCTAATCGCGGCCGTCGAAGGCTGGCCGAACTTGCCGGCCGATGTCGTCGCTGCCTTGGCCGCCTATCGTGCCGCTGCCGACAGCGCCGAACGGCGCGAAGCTTTTGCCGCGCTGGCGATCGCCACCGACAAATCGTTGCTGGCCACGCTCGATGCCACGAATCCCGCGGCGCGGCGGGTGATCGACGAGGTGCACGGGGCCATCAACCGCCGCAACGTCGTGCTTAAAGAGATCGGCGGATCGTTGGAAGAGCACGCCCGTTGGTCCGAATCTTTCCGGAGCTCCGTGGCCCGAATGTTCTTGGGCCCGGCCGTGGTCCTGCCGAGCGCGTAAGCGGCTGCGCTCGAAGCAGCACCGCCCAGACGACGGGCGCAACGCGACGCTCCAACGCACGAGGCCCGGTGGTGCGACCCACCGGGCCTCGGGGACTGCGCTCCTCCGCTGACGTCATTGGCCCTTGACGAGTCGGGCCGGCGAGTAGATGTAGTAGCTCGTCGTGCCGCTGCCTTGGTGGGCGATGGTGCCGCGGGACACCACGGGCGCCGGCTGGATGATCACCTTCTTGCCGCTCATCGAGCCGGTCAGCTTCACTTCCATGATCCGGATGCCGGCGAATTGCACGATGGTGTACTGGGCGTTGTTGCCCGGCCCGGCGACCGATTTGAAGATCGGAATCATCCTCGGCTGGCCCTTGATCGCGGCCAGCTCGTCTTTGACGCCGGCGCTGATGCCGGTGTCGCCGTTGAGGCCCAGTTCACCGTTGTCGTCGAATCGCAGTTCGCCGTCGAAGTGCTCCAGGTCTTCGGCGCTGACCCCGTGCAGGATTTGCCGGGCAATGTCGTTGGTGCTGTTGTTGCTGGGCCCGATGTCGACGGTACCGCGGTTGCCGGGCGAGCCGGTGCCTTGCGGATAGAGATTCACCTCGCGAATGCCATCGGCCCCCGCCTTGATGCTCTTGTTCTCGAAGTCCCAGGTCCAGTTGTCCGTACCGCCTCCGGCGAGCATGCCGTTCCAGGTCTGGATATCGAGGGCAAAGGGCAGCAGGTCCAACGTTTCGGCGGCGTCGCCGGGAGTCTGGAAGCCGTCGATCTGCGTGATCAACGCGGCCGTCGCCGTGGCTTCGAGGTCTTGACCTTGCTTGCCGAAGATCCTGGCAAAGAACAGCGGCACGCGCCCGTTGCGCGCCGCGGTGCGCAGCAGCCACACTTTCACGGCGTTGTAGCTGTTCGGTTCGAGGAACGACATGGTGCCGCCGGCAAGATCGACGAGTTCGCCGATCACCAGTTCGCCCGTGGCGGCATTGGCTTCGTTGCGGTCCATGGACAGCGGATCGCGGCACACATGATTGAGCGAGGCATACATCAGTGCCTCGTCGCGAACTGCGTGGAAGTCAGACACCGGCACCGTGCTGAAGGACTCGTCCGTCGGAATCAATTCCCAGGCCCCGGCCAGCGCGGCCGAATCGGCGGCGCGCTGCAATTCGCTGCGGGCATTGAACAGATAGCCCAGGTCGATGCTCAGTGCGACGACCGAGAGCAACAGCACCATCATGAAACACATCAAGACCGAAATTGCCCCGCGCCGTGATTGTCGATGTTTGGTTCGCATATCGATCACCTTCAAGATGACTCGCTGGGAAAAGAGCACGGAACATCACTGCTTGGGAAAGATGAGCTGGTCATGCTCATCGGTCGTCGATTCGCCGTTGGCGCGGTAGTAGCGCACGCGTTTGAGCTTGAGCGATTGCACGCGATTGGCCGCATAGCCCACACCTGAGTGTGCCACCGAGGCGGAAGCCTGATAGGCGTTGAGGTTGTTCAATCCGCCGTCGAGTTGCGAGCGCAGCGTCGGTCCGCCGAAGGTTCCCCAACTGGTCGAATTGCCATCGACGACTTCGAAGGTCAACACCCCGCCCTCGACCGTCACGCGCTGGGTCCACGTGACCGTTTCGCCGGGGTAGGCGAGCAATGCGCCTTGTTTGTCGCCGTGTTCGGTGTACCAGTCGTCGCCGCGATAGACCTGCAAATGCAGGCCGCCGGGCTCATAACCGGGGAGCGACCGGTGGTTCAATTCCAAGGCGACGTACCAGTTGCTGAGCGTACCGGCCGCGGCCGTCACGCAGGTGACCTGCGGGGCGACGGTTTCGCCATCTGGCTCGCGAACGATCAGTTCCCAGTCTTCGTCGACACGGACGATGTCCGAAGGTTGCACGGCCCAGGCCACCCCGGGCCCACAGACCAACATCATGCAGAGACCTACGCGCGCAGCATCAGCGCAGACTCGAAGCCAGAACATTGCTCACCCCCGTGTGAAAAGAAACGCGAGACGAGGTTTGCAGAAGAAGGCGGCTCAGTATCGTCCGCGGCCCAAGCTTACCTGTGCTGCCCGTGAATTCTTCGGCCGCATCTGAACCCTAGTTCGCTATCGGGGGGCGGTCAAATCCACCGTGGAAAATCCCCATGTCTACGACGACTGGTGCAGAGCCTTGCCTCCACACGTGGGGAGCAACGCGCGAGCCTTGCACGATTTGACGGCGCGGGATAGCCGTTCAGCGCTACAATCCCCGGCCCGGCTCGATCCAAACATCCGCTGATCGACGACGATCCGTCAAGGCGCTTGCGCATCGACGTGCGCTGGAACCGTTGGCGGACGCGCGCCGTTGAATCCGAACGTGTCGCGGACGATGTAATTGGGGCGACGCTTGGTCTCGAGAAAAATCGACCCCAGATAATTGCCGAGGATGCCGATCGACAGCAGTTGCACGCCGCCGATGAAGAAGATCGCCGTGAGGATCGCCGCCTGGCCGGAAATCGAGTGGCCCAGCAACCAGGCGACCGCGATCCAAATCAGGCTGGCGAGCGACAACAGCGAACACCCCAATCCCATCGCAGTCGAGAACTTCAGCGGCACGTCGGAAAAGGCCACGACCGCCGAATCGATGAAATTGCGGATGACCTTGACGCCCAGCACGGGAAATTTCGTCGCGCCGGCCGCACGCGCCTCGCGGTGATAGTGGACTTTGGCCTGTTTGAACCCGATCCAGCAAACCAGACCGCGCAGAAACGGCCGCTTTTCCTCGAACTGCAGGACTTGATCGACGGCCCTGCGAGTCAGCAGCTTGAAATCGCCCGCCTCGAGCGGCAGATCGATCGAGGACACGGATTTCAGCAGGCGGTAGCCAATCGCCGTAATCGCAAGCTTGAGCCGGGTTTCGCCCGCGCGGGACTGGCGAACCGTGTGCACGACCTCGACGTGAGGATCTTCGCGCCAGGCCCGCAACAGCTCGGGAATCACCTCGGGCGGGTCTTGCAGGTCGGCGTCCATGTAGACCACGACGTCGCCCGTGGCATGAGCCATGCCGGCCAGCACGCAGGGCGAAACGCCAAAATTGCGGCTCATGTTCACGACGCGCAGGTCGTCGTGCCCCTCGGCCAGCCGATAGAGCAGCGCCTCCGATTGATCGGTCGAGGCATCGTTGACGAACACCAGTTCGTGGCCGGCGATTTGATTCGCGTCTCGCAATGCCGCAAACACGGCGCGCAAGCGGCGCACCAGCTCGGGCAGCACGTCCTCTTCGTTCCAGAACGACAACACGACCGAGACGACCGGGCGCAGGGCGTCCCGGCCGGGCGCGGGGGGCGAGGGGTTGCTGTGCGTCATGGTGGTTCGGGGGACGGACTAGTAGTGTTGCCGGGCCAGGCGGTGTCCGGTCATTTCCACGATGTGATCGCGCGTGGCTCGGCCGAACTCCCGTTGGATCAGGTCGAGGTAGCGCGGATCGGTGAAGTAGGTCTGGAAGGCCTCATCACGGAATCGCAAGACCTCGCCCGCCGACACATGACGCGTCGGCAGCGGCAGCGTATCGACGGCATGCTGCGAATAGCCGCTCCAGGTTGCTGGCAGCCTCCAGCCGGCCGCGAGCGCTTCGTCGTACAGTCGCGAACCGGGATAGGCCATCGCGCAGTAGAAGTTGGCGAACTCGCAATTCAAGTCCAGGGCCAGGTCGAGCGTTTCCTGCATCGTCGCCCGATCGTCGTCGGGCAGACCGAAGATGTAGTTGCCGATGACGCGGATGCCGTGCGCGCGTACCTGGTTGATCGTCCGCGCAATGTCCGCCTGACTGAACCCCTTGTCGACGCCGTCGCGCACCCGGGCATTGGCCGCCTCGATGCCGAAGGCCAGCCAATTGAAGCCTGCGCGCTTGAGCTTCTCGAGCAGCCCTTCCTGCACGGTGTCAACGCGCGCATAGGCCCAAATGTTGAGACCGAGCTCGCGTTCGATCAGCAAATCGCAGATCGCCTCGACGTGTTTGCGGCTCAGTACGAACATCTCGTCGGCGAATTTGACGTTGCGCACGCCGTAGCGCTCGACCAGCATCGTCAGCTCGTCGGCAATCCGGCCCGGGCTCCAATAGCGATAGCTGTTCGCCGAGGCCCGAAGCCCCGCGGCCGCCTCACCGCTTTTAAACGGGGCCTGAATGCAGCAGAACGTGCACTTATAAGGGCAGCCGAGCGTCGTGTAGATCGCCGCATACGGCTGGCGCTGCAAACCGTCGAGGCAGTGCCAGTTGTGAGCTCGATACAGCTCCATCGGCAGCAGGTCCCAGGCGATGCCCGGCATCGTGTCGTCGAGGTCCTTGACGAGCGACGCCCGCCGCGGGCTGGCATGAATCTCGCCCGCGCGGCGGTACCATAGATCGCTGACCTGGTCGAAATCGTCTCCGCCTCCGCGCAGGATCTGAACCAACTCGACCAGGGCATGCAGCCCCTCGCCGGCGGCGACAAAATCGGCCGCCTCTTCTTCCATGGTGCGCCGGGGCAGCGCGGCCACGTGTCCGCCGACCAGGGCCACGAGCTGCTGAGGCTCGGCCAGCTTCACGGCGCGGCAGACCTCGCCCGCGGCCGGCATCACCTGCGTCGAGGCAGACGGCTGATGACCGTACACCACCACGGCCGCGAGCCGCGGGCGCGCGTCGGCCACCTGGGCCGCGGTCTCGTCGGCCGACAGGCCCAGCGCCTCGGCGTCGAGGATGTCGACGCTGAGACCGTGCCTGCGCGCGAAGCTGGCCATCAGCCCGGCCCAGACCGGGGGTTCGATCGCCGCCAATTCATTGGCCAGCGATTGATAGACGCGTTTGCGGCTGGACGGATTGATCAGCAGCAAGTCGAGCCGTGCTTGGTCGGGCATGTTACGGACTCCAACGGCGATCGGCCGGCATCCCGTTCAACAGTGCGCACAGCGCCTCGATGCGCGCAGGCTCGAGATCGGGAAAATTGCCGATGTAAAAGCCGAAAAAGTGGACGTGCTCGACCTGCGGGAACTGGCTCAGGTCGACCGGCGCGATGCGACCTTGCAGATAAGGCTGCCGCAACTGGTTCCCTCCACCCGAGAGGCCGCGGCGGAACTCGACCCGCGCGGCCCGCATGGCCGCTACGCAGTTGTCGCGCAAGACTTCGTTCGGCTCGTTCAGGACGAGCGTGAACGCGTAATTGCACGAGCCTTCGACCGCGAAATCGGTTCGATACCTCGACGGATCGAGGCGTGCGAGAAACAGCTGCAGGTGTTCGCGGCGACGTTCGTTCTGGCGATCGAGTCGGCGCAACTGCGACCGCCCGATGACCGCGTTGATCTCCGTGCTGCGCACGTTGAACGCCGGATACGCAAAGATGAAATCAGGGTTCAAGTCGGGAAACTCGCGCTGGTAAGCAGCGCGCGTGTCGGCCTGGCTGGCTTCGCGCACCATCCCATGTGAACGCAGCATACGGAGCCGCTCGTAGCACGCCGGATCGTCGGTCGAAACCATGCCGCCTTCGATCGTGCTCATGTGATGGGCGTAATAGAAGGAGAAATTCGACATCAGGCTCTGGGTGCCGAGCTTGTTACCGCGAAACGTGGCGCCATGCGCCTCGCACACGTCTTCGATCAAAGGCACGCCGCGGCGGCGGAGCTCGTCGAGCAATTCATCGGTGAGCGCGTTGTAGCCCAATACGTGCGTCGGAAAGACGGCCTTCGTCCGCGGCGATAGTCGCTCGATCACGGCGCGCGTGTCGAGCCCCAGGGTCCGGCGGTCGATATCGACGAACACGGGCTCGAAACCGGCCAGCAGGACGGCGACGATATCGCTGACCCAGGTCAGCGGCGGTACGATCACCTCGCCCGGCCCGACCAACCAGCGCAGCGCCGCGAGCGTGATCAGGTTGGCCGACGAGCCGGAATTGACGAACACGCTGTAGCGGACCCCCAGCCAGTCCGACCATTCGCGCTCGAATTGCGCGACCTGTTGCGACTGGGTGAGAATCGGCGGCGGCTCGGCCGCCAGAAACTGGCGCACCTCGGCCAGGTCTTCGGCCGTGATGTTGTTCCGCATCAGGGGCAGATCGAGATTGGGCACGCCCGCGGGGCACATCAGAAAGGTCCCCGGAATTCGAGAATCTCGGGCGCTTCGATCCGCGCGGGGCGCCAGTCGCTCGCCGCGCCGCGCAGCAGCCGGCAGGCCTGTTCGGCAATGTCGGCGGCGTCCGGATAGAACAGCCGCTCAAGCGGCTTGGTCGTCGGGCAGACCGTCGGCGCGAAGCCCATCCGCACGAAGCGGAACCCGTTCGTCGTGCCCAATCGCTCGGCAATGCCGGCGACGATTTCGGCGCTCGCGCCGCAGAACGCCCACGAAGAATCGACGACCACCAGGTGACCTGTGCGCCGCACGCTGGCGGCAAGGGTGTCGAAGTCCATCGGGCTCAGGCTGACCGGGTCGATCACTTCGGCCTCGATGCCGACCTCGACGAGCGAGGCCCGGGCACGCATGCATTCGACGACCGCGTGCGAGACGCCGACCAGCGTCACGTCTCGACCGGGGGCCAGCACGCGGGCCTGGCCAAAGGGAACCGTGTAGTCGCCCTCCGGCACGTGGCCGCGCTGGAAATGCACCATGCGATGCTCGATGAAAATCACCGGGTCGTCGCTGCGGATGCTCTGCAGCAGCAGGCCTTTGCCGTCGTAGGGCGTCGTCGGGGCGACGACGCGCAGGCCAGGCACGTGCATGAAGAAGGCGTGCAGGCCTTGTGAATGTTGGGCGCCTTGCCCCCAACTCCGCCCGATCACCCCGCGTACGACAAGCGGTACCGAGACCTGGCCGCCGTACATGTAGCGGGCCTTGGCCGCGATATTCACGATTTGATTCATCGCCAGGAGCATGAAGTCCATCCGGATGTGAGTCTGGATGGGTCGCATGCCGGCCATGGCCGCGCCGATCGCCACGCCGGTCATGCCGTCTTCCGCCAGCGGCGTGTCGAGGATGCGGTCGCGGCCGAATTCTTCGACGAGTCCTTTGGTTGTGCCGTAGAACCCTTTGAAATCGTCGATTCCCTGCCCCAGGACAAAGACGCGCGGATCGCGGCGCATTTCTTGCGCCGTCGCTTCGTGCAGCGCCTCGGAAAAAGTCAGAGTGCGTTCCATGGTGTGATCTTGGACGTGGCCACCAACATGCCGCGCGGCGGCAACATGCACGACATCAGGCGAACAGGTCGGTATAGAGTTCCTCGGCCCCCGGCCAAGGACTGTCCTGGGCGTAGCGGAAAGCATCGGCAATTTGCCGTTCGACCTGTTGCTCGATCGCGTCGCGCTGGGTCGGGTCGAGCTTGCGCGCCAGGCACGCCAGGCTGTCGCCGGCCAGCCACGGCTCGGCCTCGCTGCGGGGACGGTAGCCGATCGCAAAATCCTCGGCCGGTCCGACGTGTTCCCGCCAGCGGTAGCAATGGCACTCGAACAGCACGGGTCCCCGCGCGCCAGAACGCAGCTCGGCCACGACCTCGCTCGTGCGATGGTAGAGGCGCTCGGCATCCAGCTCGGCAAAGCATTCGGCCGCTACGCCCAGCGATTCGGCCTTGGCGCAAACGTCGGGCAGCGCCTGCCGCGCCTGCTGCGGCGTGTGAATCGCGTAACCGTTGTTCTCGCACACAAACAGCACGGGTAGACGCTTGAGCGCCGCATAGTTCAAGCTCTCGGCGAAGACCCCTTCTTCGACGGCGCCTTCGCCGAAGAAGCTCACCACCACGCGAGGTTCGCCGCGCATGGCCAGCGCCAGCGCATAGCCCACGGCGTGCGGAATGGTCGTCCCCACCACGGCCGACGAGCCCATCATGTGGACCGAGGTATCGAGCAGGTGCATCGAGCCCGCCTTGCCCTTGGCCACGCCCGTGGCCTTGCCGTACAGCTCGGCCAGCATCCCGCGCAGATCTCCGCCCTTGGCCAGGTACAGCGCATGACTGCGATAGGAGCCGAACACGACGTCGTCCGCCGCCAGCGCCTGGCACACGGCCACCGAGATCGCTTCCTGGCCAATCGAGAGATGAATCGGGCTGAGAATCACATCGCTCGAATAGACGCGGGCAACTTCTTCTTCCACGCGACGAATCAGATAGAGCGATCGATAGAGCCGTTCAAGCAACATGCGACGTCTCCACCGCCTCGAGTTGGCTGCGATACCAGCGGTACGTGGCCCGCAGGCCTGCGCTCAGATCGGTCGCAGGGCGAAAGCCCAACGCCAGCAGTGGACCACAATCGAGCGCTTTGCGCGGCATGCCGTCGGGCTTCGAGGCGTCGAATTCGAGCCGCCCGTGATACCCGACCGTTTCGGCGAGCAGCCTGGCCAGCTCGCCGATCGAGACGTCGCCGCCGCCGCCGAGATTGATCACCTCGGGGCAGTCGAGGTGCTCGAGCACAAACAGGCATGCGTCGGCCAGGTCGTCGGCAAACACGAACTCGCGCCGCGGCTGGCCGGTGCCCCAGACTGTGACCGCCGGGTCGGAGTTTTGCCGGGCCGTCTCGAGCCGAGCCATCAGCGACGGAATCACGTGCGCTTCGGCGGGGTCAAAATCGTCGCCCGGGCCAAACGCATTGGCCGGAATGCCGACGCGAAAATCGACGCCATACTGTCGGCGATACGCCTGGGCCAGCGCCAGGCCCGCGAGCTTGGCCGCCGCGTATGGCTCGTTGGTCGGTTCGAGCGGCCCGCTCCAGAGATCCTCGACGCGCATCGGTTGGTGGCACTCGCGCGGATAACAGCAAGAACTGGCCAGGTACAGCAGTCGCTCGACCCCATGGCGCCGCGCCGCGTCGAACAGATGCGCCGTGATCAGCAGGTTGTCGTGCGCCAGCTCGGCGCCCCGCCGCACGTTGGCGGCGATTCCGCCCGAGGGCCCCGCCGCATGGACCACGTATTCCGGGCGTGCCTGGGCGAAGAATGCGTCGAGGGCCGCGGGGTCGAACAACGACGGCTCCGCCGCGCCAGGCTCGGGCACGAGCGTGTAATCATCGCGGTCCTGCAAACGCCGGACGAGGGCAGCGCCGATCAGCGTGCTGCTGCCGGCAACGAAGATCCGGGTAGCGTGACTCATGAGCCCTGGTCTGCCGCCGAGGATGCGACGAAGAGAAGCCGGGAGCCGTGGCCAGAGCCGTCGAACTCCCGTGGGTTTCCATCGTAACTGTCGGCGCAGCCGACGGAAGCCCTGCCCCAGAGATGGGGGAAGAGCTGGCAGGGTTTTTCCGATTTTACGCCCGGTCGACGAAGATTGGCGAGCGTACCGCCGCCGTGCTAATATTCGCCCGCTCACTCCTCTTTGGCCGTCGTTTCGACGGACGCCAATTCGTGATTCGCCGATGTCTTTGGCTCACTCGGAAGACGTGCTGCCCCTGAGCGCTGCGGCAGCTCGCCCTGCGCGCGTCGCCCTGCAAGCGCCCGGCGACACCCTGTGGGTCGCGGCGCTGGCGGCGTTCCTCGGCGCAGTCGCGGCGATTCGCCAAGGCACCTGGCAAGTGGCCGTCGAATCGGGGCAGGTGCTCGCCAGCTTCGTTTCCTATCCGCATGACAACTCGTTCTATATCTATCACGTCAAGGCGTGGTCGCTGATCAACCAGGTCGCCGCACTGCTGCTGAAGGCCGGCGCCTCGCCAGAATCGGCAAGCCTGCTGCTCGTCGCTCTGGGCGGGGCGATCGCCTTTGCGGGCCTGGCCTTGATCACCTTGTCGTTGGGTGGCCCACCGTGGCTGGCGGTGATCGCTCCGCTGGTCTGCAGCAGTTTTACCGAGGCTGCGAAAGTCCTGGGCGCGACGTATCCATTGCCGCTGATCGGCGGTCCGCATACCTATGGAACCTTTTCGCTCAGTTGCGTTCTGCTGGCGCTGGGTCTGCTCGGCTGCGGCCGGCGAAAGACCGGATGGTTCCTGCTCGCGCTGGCGCCGGCGATCCACCTTACGGTCGGTCTATGGGCCGTGTTGGTCGCGCTGCTGGGAACCTGCTGCAACTGGTCCAGCGCCCGAAAGACCGTCGGCGAGGTCTGGGTCGCAGCCATGCTGGGCTTGCTGATCGCGACGATCAGCTACAAGTGGCAGGCCACCTTCTGGAGCGACCTGCCCAGGGTGTCCGACCAGATCAAAAGCGAGCTGCTTGCGCTCAGCGCCGAGTATCTGGACGCGCATCGTGGCATCGTTGCTTGGGGCCATCCTGCCGTATTGCTGAATCTGATCGTGGCGTTCTTCGGACTGCTGTGGCTGGCGATCCCGGCGCTCAGGCTACCCGCACCGGCCCGCCCGCTGATCGCTGCCTTGGTTTGCTCAGGGCTGTTGGCGGCGGTCGCCGCCGGGCTTACGGCACACCAAGGCGAATTGCCGTCGCTGTTTCGCCGCGCGATGCCGGGGCGATACGTGAATCTCGTGACGCTCGCCTTTCCCGCGGTTGCGATCGGCTGCGCCGGTGCAAACTGGCAGCGCCTTTCGGTTCGCGCGCTCTTCGTGGGCATCGTGTATCTGACGTTTCTGCCCTTGATTGCGATCGGCATGCCGGGCACGACCAAGTTGTTGTTGGCGCTGATCGGATACGCGCTGGCAGCAAGTCTCTTGCCTGAAACACTGGTCGGCGCGCTGCTCACGGCTGCAGCGCTCGTTCTGGCGTTGATTCTCGGTGCGCGCGAATCGGTGGGCTTCGTGGCCGCGGCGGTCGTTCCACTTGCCGCGCTGCCCCGGCTGGCCGCACGGTCCTCGGCCTCACCGCGAGGACCAGGCCTGCTGCGTTTCGCCTCGATCGTGCTGGTGCTGGTGGCGGGCCTGGTTTCCTTGATGACCCATTGGTCGGCCACGCGTGGGGCGATGGCGATTGACTCGGCCTTGGCTGCCGCACGACAAGGTTCGGGCCTGTTGCTGACGGGCTCGGACCTGTTCCTCGTGCAACTGAAGACGGGCCGCCCCGTGTTGCTGAGCGGCGGTTCGATCGATGCGATTTGGTATGTCCCGGAAGCGGGCGCGGACATGTACCGCGTGCTGCACGAGGTCTACGGCATCGATCTCGCACGGCCCCTGGAAAGTCGCGAATCGATGTCGATCGGTTCGCTCTATCGCGACGCGGGCCGGGAGTTGTGGCAGCGGCGCACAGCGCCGGAATGGCAGCAGCTTGCCCGCAAGTACGGTTTTCAAGACATCGTGGTCTACAAAGATTGGAAGCTCGACTTGCCGCTGATCGCGGACGGCGATTCATATCGCCTCTATCGCGTGCCAGCGTTGGCCTCAGGGGACAATCCATAATCGCATAGCTGTCTTGTCGGAGTGGCTCGGTATGCGACACAAATCTGCTTCGTCTCTTGCAAACGTCGAACTCGGCGATGAGCCGGCCAACACCAGCGCGCCCAACGCGCCCTGGCTGGAGACCGTATGGGTGGCCTGTTGGAGCGGGTTTCTCGGCATTGTCGCTGGGCTGGCCGCGTCCGACTGGCAAGTCGCCGTCGAAACGGCGCAAGTACTCGCCGACCAGGTCATCTACCCGACGGAAACCTCGTTTGAGATCTATCACTACAGCGGCTGGTCGCTGCTCAATCAGTTGAGCGCCCTCTTGCTGCAAGCGGGCCTGTCGGCCAAGTCGGCGAGCCTGGTGCTGTCGGCGCTGGGTGGCATGCTGGCCTTTCAGTCGCTGTCGCTCGTCAGCCTGGCGCTGGGCGGCGATCGCCGGTTTGCGCTGCTGACGCCCGTGCTGTACCAGGCCTTTTCCAGCAGTTGGAGCATGGCCGCGCCGGCCTATCCGCTGCAGTTTCTGGCAACGCCCAACACCTACGGACACATGGGCCGGAGCTTCGTACTGCTCGCGTTCGGGTTGCTCGGCCGCGGCCATCTTCGGTTGGCGTGGTTCTTGCTGGCCGTGGCGCCCGCGGTCCACCCAACGCTGGGAACTTGGGGCGTGGTCGTGGCATTGGCGAGCACATTGCTCCAGCGCCGTGTTGGAACGGTGTTGCGCCTGGTGTGGCCCGCGCTCGTCGCCGGCGCACTGGTGCTGGGGTTGAGCCTGGCCGTGCAGTTCCAGGCCTGGCAACACTTGCCCGCCGTCGCGACGGCGGAAAAACACCAATTCGTCGAGGTTGTTTCCGCCTTGGGCGACTACCACCGTCCGATGATCGCGCCTTGGCATCCGGGCGTTGTTCTCAACGTGCTGGTGGCGGCGCTCGCGATTCTCTGGACGAAGAAGTTGCGCGACGACTTACCCGACCAGGCTCTCGAGCTGCTCTGGTGCCTGGCCATTTCGGGCGTGCTGGCCGCGGTGGCCGCGATGTTGACCCCGTTCCAGGACCAATTGCCCTGGCTGTTTCGCCGCGCGATGCCGGGGCGGTTTGTCAATCTGGTCATCATTTCCTTTCCCGCCTTGGCCATCGGTCTGGTCGCGGCCTACCAGCGTCAACTGGCGGTCATGACCAACTGGATCGTGATGCCGGTCGCGTTGGCTGCGGTGACCTTTGAGCCGCAGTTTGGTCTGATCGCGGCGCTCTTTTTCGGCATGGTGTTGCTGATCGCAGGGCTGCAAACACTGCCCGGGCGCGGAGTGATGCTGACCTTGCAGGCCGCGACAATGCTGGCGGCAGCCGTGGTGAGCACGGTTCGCGTCACGGGAATCGAAGCCGTCCTGGCGGTCGTCTTGGCTGAAATCGGTGTCTGGTCGTTCACCGGGGGCGCCCGCTTCCAGCCGCGCCTGGTTCTCGGCGGCTTGTTGATCGTCGCCGCGCTGCTGCCAGGCTGGTTGGCACTCGAGGCCAAATGGAAATCGGGGAACAAGGCCCTGGCGCTCGAAGGCTCGCTGGTTCGGGCTGCCCGCGGCCAGGGAATGCTGCTGACCGGTTCGGACTTGTTTCTCGTGCAGGTGAAGACCGGGCGTCCGGTCATCTTCTGCGGCGGGGGAGTCGACATGCTGCCGTATGTGCCGGAGGCGGGCCCTGCGGCCCAACGCGAGCTGAGCGAGCTGTACGGAATCTCCTTGCTGGATCCGTTGCGGGCCTCGGTCTCGATGACGGGCAATCGACTGCTGCCCCAGGCGGCCAAAGAGCTTTGGCAGCGGCGCAGCTCCAGTGAATGGCGGCAGCTCGCCGACGAGTTCAAGTTCACCGACGTTCTGGTATACAAAGATTGGCAGCTCGACCTGCCGCTGGAAACCGAGAGCGATACCTTGCGACTGTACCGCGTCGCCGGCCCTGATCGCTGAGCGACTCGAACCGCAACGCGTCCCTTTGAATACGAATACCCCATGCATGTTCTCGTTACCGGCGGTGCCGGGTACCTCGGCTCGATCCTCGTCGAACACCTCCTCGATGCAGGGCATCGCGTCACGGTGTTCGATCGACTGCTCTATGGCCAGGCGAGCCTGTTGCACCTCTGCGCCCGTTCGGGCTTCGACTTTGCACGGGGCGACGTCCGCGACGAGACGGTCTTGGCGCCGCTGGTGCGCAAGGCCGACGCGTTGATTCCGCTGGCCGCCGTTGTGGGGGCCGGCGCCTGCGATGCCGATCCACAACTGGCGACGAGCGTGAACCTCGACGCCATTCGCTTGTTGCTGCGTTTGCGGTCGCCCAGTCAGCTCGTCGTTTTTCCCAACACGAACAGCGGCTACGGCACCCGTTCAGGGGCCACCTTTTGCACGGAAGAAACCCCGCTCGAGCCGATTTCGCTGTATGGCCGCACGAAGGTCGACGCCGAACAGGCCGTGCTCGATGCGCCGTTGTCGGTGTCGCTTCGCCTGGCCACGGTCTTCGGCATGTCGCCACGTATGCGGCTCGACCTGCTGGTCAACCACTTCGTCTATGCCGCGGTCACCGATGGCTACCTGGTGATCTTCGAACAACACTTCAAGCGGAACTTCATTCACGTCCGCGATGTGGCCGACTGTTTTGTCCACGCCGTGGCCCAGGGCAAAGCCATGGCCGGCAGGGCGTACAACGCGGGGCTGGATGAAGCCAACCTTTCGAAGGGCGAACTCGCCGAGCTGATCCAACGCTTCGTTCCCGGCTTCTACCTGCACTTTGCCGAGGTCGGTGTCGACCCGGACAAGCGCAACTACATTGTCTCGAACGCTCGCCTGCGCGAAGCCGGCTTCGCGGCGCGGCGCAGCTTGGAAGCGGGCGTTGCCGAACTGGTGCTCGGCTACCGAATGATGGGTCGTCACCCGTGGAAGAACGTGTGAGCGTGCTGCGGTGAGCGCGTTAGCGGACATCTCGGCCGCCGTTCTGGTCGGCGGATTGGGCACCCGTCTGCGCGGCGTCGTCGACGATCTTCCCAAGCCGCTCGCGCCGGTGAATGGCCGGCCGTTTCTCGCCTATCTGCTCGACCAATTGGTCGCCGCAGGGGTGCCGGCCGCGACGCTCTGCACCGGCTACCTGGGCGAGCGCGTCGCGCAAACCTTTGGCGATGCCTATGGCCCCATGCGACTCACGTACAGCCAGGAATCGCAGCCGCTGGGTACGGCCGGTGCGCTGCGGTTGGCCAGCGACCGGCTGACCTCGGACCCGGTCCTAGTGCTCAATGGCGATTCGTACTGCGCAGTCGATCTCGCGGAATTCGTCGCGTGCTACCGTCGCAGCGGTGCGAGCGTCGCTATCGCGCTCGCCGAAGTGGCCGATACGGCGGCCTACGGCCTGGTCGAGCTGGATGCCGCCGGCCACGTCCGGCAATTTCGCGAGAAACAGGCCACCGGTGGCCCCGGGCTCATCAATGCCGGCATATACCTCATTTCCCGCACGCGGCTGGGCGAGATTCCACCGGGAAAACCCGTCTCGCTCGAACGCGATTGCTTTCCTGCCTGGACTGGGTCGGCGATGATGGGCTGGAGGGGTGGGCGGCACTTCATCGACATTGGCACGCCCGAGTCGTACCGCCGCGCAAGCGAATTCCTCGCCGGTCGCGTCGACCCGGCTTAGAATTGTTGGTGGCCCGTTCGGGCCCCGTTGATCGACACTCGAGCGTCTCGCGTCATGATCATTTCCCGCACACCTTACCGCGTCTCGTTCTTTGGCGGAGGCTCGGACTATCCGTCCTGGTACCGCGCGCACGGCGGGAAGGTGCTGGCGACGACGATCGACAAGTATTGCTACCTGACCTGCCGCTACCTGCCGCCGTTTTTTGAACATCGTTTTCGCGTCGTCTACTCGAAGTGCGACACCTGCCGGTCGATCGACGAGATCTCGCACCCGGCCGTGCGCGAAGGGTTGCGCTACCTGCAGATCGATCGCGGCGTGGAGATTCATCACGACGGCGACCTGCCGGCACGCAGCGGCGCCGGCACGAGCTCGGCGTTTGCCGTGGGCTTGCTGCATGCCTTGCATGCCCTCGAGGGACGCATGGTTCACAAGCTGCAACTCGCACAAGAGGCGATTCATCTCGAACAAGATATCCTGTGCGAAACCGTCGGATCGCAGGATCAAGTGCTGTCGGCCTACGGCGGCCTGAACCAGGTGACGTTTCATCCCACGGGCGAGTTCACCGTGCGGCCCGTGGTCTTGCCCCCGGCGCGCAGGCAGGCGTTGTCCGACAGCCTGATGCTGTTCTACACGGGCATTCGAAGGACCGCGTCCGACGTGGCCGACACCTACGCGCACACGCTGGCGACACGACAGCGCCAGGTGCAATCGATGGTGGCCCTCGTCGATGAGGCCCTGGAGGTGCTGTGCGGGCCCGGCAGCCTCGACGATTTCGGCAGGTTGCTCCACGAGGCCTGGGCACTGAAGAGCTCGTTGAGCGCGCGGGTCACCAACGGCGAGCTGGAAAGCATCTACGAGCGGGCCCGCTCCGCCGGGGCGCTGGGTGGCAAGCTGCTCGGCGCAGGGGGCGGGGGCTTCTTCTTGCTGTACGTGCCCACGGACCAGCAAGCCGCCGTGCGGCAAGAGCTCTCTGAACTGGTCCATGTGCCGTTCGATTTCGAGCCAAATGGCAGCCAGATCATCTTCTTCGATCGCGAGCGCGAATACCCGGCCGACGACGCCGACGCAACGACGCGGCGCTCGTTCCGCGAGTTGAAGGCCCAGGACGACACGGCCGAGACGCGGCAATAGAGCCGCCGCCGTCTCTTGATCACGGACGAGCCGCTGCGCCCTTGCTGCAATTGCCCCGTGCAGCATCTGCCGTGTATGGCCGCAAACCTGGGGAACGAATAATTACACCCGGCAGGATTCGAACCTGCAACCCTCGGTTCCGAAGACCGATGCGCTATCCAGTTGCGCCACGGGTGCATGCGTGCAGACACGCTAATCCATAACCTACCACGGCGCGGGGCATCTGGGCAGCCGGGCACTGGGCCGCGGCCGCGCGTCGCCGGGGTGCAGCGGTAAGACCGTCGCCCCCTACAGCGGGCCGGTGTACGACACCAGGGCCCGCATGTAGTTCACCCGTTCCAAGGCCGACGGATCGGGACAATGGCTGCGGCTCATGCTGCCGCGCAATTGCCCGACGGAGTGATAGCCGCCGGCGGCGATCCACTCTTCGAGGCCCTTGAGGATCGTGGCCACATGGCCGGCGCCATGCTTCAACAGGGCCGATGCGAGCAACACGACGTCTGCGCCGACGAGCAGCGATTTGATCGCTTCGACGGCCGTGTGGACGCCGCCGGTGGCCGCCAGCGAAGTGCTCAATTGATCGCGCAGAATGGCGATCCACCGCAGCGCCACGCCCAGTTCGTGCGGCGTACTCAACACCAGATTGGGGCGCAGTTCCAACGTGTCGATGTCGATGTCGGGCTCCAGATAGCGGTTGAACAGCACCAGGCCATCGGCGCCCGCGTCGACCAACCGCCGGCAGAAATTGGGCAAGGCCGTGAATTGCGGCCCGATCTTGACGGCCAAGGGCAGCCGCACGGTCGAGCGGATTTGCGACACCAGGTCGAGGTAGCGACGCTCGACGTCGCCGGCCGTTTCGCTGCCGTCGGTCGGCACGTAATAGACGTTCAACTCGAGCGCGTCGACGCCGCACTCTTCGATGCGGCGGGCATAGTGCACCCAGCCGCCTGGCGACGAGGCATTCAAGCTGGCGATCAGCGGAATCCGCACGGCCCGCCGCGCCTGGGCCAGCTTTTCCAAGTAGTGCTCAGGGGCCGAATGCGGCTGATCGAGTTCGGGAAAATAGCTCAGCGACTCGCCGAACGACTCGGCGCCATATTCGTACACCCGCTGCACTTCCAGGGCATCGTGCTCGATCTGTTCTTCGAACAACGACGGCAACACCGCCGCGGCCGCGCCGGCGTCTTCGAGTTTGCGGAGCGAATCGATGTGGCCCGTCAACGGCGAGGCCGACGCGACGACCGGGTTCGGCAGCGACAGTCCGAGATAACGTGTGGAGAGATCAATCATCACGGTGCGGCTCCCGCGGCAGCTTGGGCCAAATCGCGCTCGATGCCGGCCATCTGCTCATAGTAGTGCCATCGATCGGTGATTTCCTGCTGGGCCGCGGCGGCCAACTCGCGTGCGCGCTCGGGCGCGGCGCCGGCCAGCATCGCGAACCGCGCCTCGCGCTCGGTGAACTTCGATAACGGCAACGACGGCGCATGGCTGTCGAGCTGGAACGGGTGCTGGCCCGTCCGGGCAAAGCGCGGATCGTAGCGGTAGAGCGGCCAGTAACCGCTTTTCACCGCGTCTTTCTGGTGCGACATGCCCGTGGCCATGTCGATGCCGTGCGCGATGCAGTGGCTGTAGGCCAGGATCAACGAGGGGCCAGGATACGACTCGGCCTCGTGGAAGGCCCGAATCGCCTGGGCCGGGTTTGCTCCCAGCGCGATGCGCGCCACGTAGACATGGCCATAGGCCACGGCGAGCATGCCCAAATCCTTCTTGCCGATGGCCTTGCCGGCCGAGGCGAACTTGGCCACGGCGCCTCGCGGGGTGGCCTTCGACGCCTGCCCGCCGGTGTTCGAATAGACCTCGGTGTCGAGCACGAGGATGTTGACGTCGCGGTCTGTGGCCAGCACGTGATCGAGCCCGCCGAAGCCGATGTCGTAGGCCCAACCGTCGCCCCCGACGATCCACAGGCTGCGGCGCACGAACGCGTCGGCCATCGCCGCCAGCCGGCTGGCCTGGGGATCGGCGCTCCCGGCCAGCGCCTCGCGCAGCCGCGCGACGCGTTGCCGCTGCGCTTCGATGTCGGACCGGGTGCGCTGCGGTGCGGCGACGAGCGCCTCGACCAGCGCCGGGTCGGCCGGCCGGCGCAGGCTGTGCAAGAGTGTTTCGGCCGTGGCGCGCTTGTGATCGAGGGCCAGGCAAAGTCCCAGGCCGAATTCAGCGTTGTCCTCAAACAGCGAGTTGGCCCACGCCGGCCCGCGGCCGTGGCGATCGACCGTCCAGGGGGTCGTCGGCAGGTTGCCGCCGTAGATCGACGAGCAGCCCGTCGCGTTGGCGATCACCGCGCGGTCGCCGAACAACTGCGACATCAGTTTCAAGTACGGGGTTTCGCCGCACCCGGCACAGGCTCCCGAGTATTCCATCAAGGGCAGCAGCAATTGCGAGCCCTTGATGGCCTCGGAGTTCACGTGTCTGGGATCGACGTCGGGCAGCTCGAGGAACCAGTCGTATGCTTGCCGTCGCTGCTCGAGTTTCTCGCCGCGCGGCTGCATATCGAGCGCCTTGTGCCGGGCAACGGTCTTGCTGCGCGCCGGACAGATCTCGACGCACATGCTGCAGCCGGTGCAATCGTCCGGTGCGACCTGAATCGCCAGCACTCCACCGGGCAATTCCTCGCCGGGCCAGGGACGACTGGCAAAGCCGTCGGGCCGCCCGGCGGCCTGGGCCGGATCGAACAGCTTCATGCGGATCGCCGCGTGCGGGCAAACCAGCGCACAGAGTCCGCAAGCGGTACAGATGTCGGCATCCCAGGTCGGGATTTCGGCGGCGATGCCGCGCTTCTCGTAGCGTGAGGTGCCCGTCGGAAACGTGCCGTCGACCGGCAAGGCGCTGACGGGCAGCAGGTCGCCGTGGCCCGCAGCGATCGTTTGCGTGACCCGTGTGACAAAGTCCGGCGCGGGGCCCACGAGCGCGGGCAACCGCCGCAGGAGGCCGTCGGCCGCGCGGTCAGTGTCGACTTCGGCCATCGCGGCCAGCGAGGCGTCGACGGCGGCAAAATTCCTTTCGAGTACCGCCTCTCCACGGCGGGCATACGTCGCGCGGATGCTGTACTTGATCGACTCGATCGCCTGTTCGCGCGGCATCAGGCCAGCCAATGCGAAGAAGCAGGTCTGCATCACGGTGTTGATCCGGCCACCCAGCCCGGCTTCGCGCGCGACCCGGGCCGCGTCGACCGTGAAGACCCGCAACTGGCGATCGAGAATCCGTTCTTGGACCTCGCAGGGCAGGTGGTCCCAAACCTCGGCGGCCGTGTACGGGGCGTTCAGGAGCAAGGTCGCACCCGGCGCGGCCGATTCGACGACGTCCATCCGTTCGAGCAGGGAGAACTGATGACAGGCCACGAAATTCGCCTGCCGGATCAGATACGTCGAGCGGATGGGCCGCTTGCTGAAGCGCAAGTGCGAAACCGTCACCGAGCCCGACTTCTTCGAGTCGTAGACAAAATAGCCCTGCGCGAACAGCGGTGTCTGCTCGCCGATGATCTTGACCGAGTTCTTGTTCGCGCCGACCGTACCGTCGCTGCCGAGGCCGAAGAACACGGCGCAGAACACGTCGTTGTCTTCGGGGCAGTCGTCCGCGTTCCACGGCAGGCTCAGATGCGTCACATCGTCGAAGATGCCCACGGTGAAATGCCGCCGAGGCTGCGGGCGGTGCAATTCGGCGACCACGCCCGCCACCATGGCCGGAGTGAACTCTTTGCTCGAGAGCCCGAAGCGGCCGCCGTAGACTTGCGGCAAAGCGCGGCCGGGGTGCACCGCATGCCAGGCCTCGGCCAGCGCCGTGACCACGTCTTGATACAGCGGCTCGCCCACGGCGCCGGGTTCCTTGGCCCGATCCAGCACGGCGATCCGCTCGACGCCCTCGGGCAGTGACTCGACAAACCGGTACGCATCGAATGGCCGGAACAGCCGCACCTTGACCAGGCCTACGCGGCGCTTGTTGCCGGCACGCTCGAGATAGTCCTCGACGGCGCCGGTGCCCGAACCCATCATCACGATCACGTCGCTGGCGTCGGCCGGGCCGCAATAGTCGAACAAGTGATAGGTTCGCCCGCAGCGCACGGCGAACTGTTCCATGGCCGCGGCCAGCCGGTCGGGCAGCGCGTCGTAATAGCGGTTGGCACCTTCGCGCGTCTGGAAAAACACGTCGGGGTTTTGTGCCGTACCGCGGAGCGTCGGCCGATCGGGATCGAGCGCCCGGCGGCGATGCGTTTCGACGTCGGCCAGGTCGATCATGGCCTTCACGTCGTCGGCGTCCAAGAGCTCGATCTTGTTGACTTCATGCGAAGTGCGAAACCCGTCGAAGAAATGCACGAACGGCACCTGCGTGGCCAGCGTAGTGGCGTGTGCCAAGAGGGCCATGTCTTGCGCTTCTTGCACGCTGTTCGAGGCCAACATCGCCCAGCCGGTTTGCCGTACGGCGTAGACGTCGCTGTGATCGCCGAAAATCGACAGCGCGTGCGTCGCCACGGTCCGGGCCGCGACGTGAAACACGGCCGGCAACAACTCGCCGGCGATCTTGTACATGTTCGGAATCATCAGCAGCAGGCCTTGCGACGCGGTGAACGTCGTGGCCAGCGTGCCGCCGAGCAAGGCCCCGTGCACCGATCCCGCGGCGCCCGCTTCGCTCTGCATCTCGATCACCGTGGGAACGGTGTCGAACATGTTCCGGCGGCCCGCCGCCGACCAGGTATCGGCCAACTCACCCATCGGCGAGGCGGGAGTGATCGGGTAGATCGCGATCACTTCACTCGCCAGGTGTGCGATACGAGCCGCCGCTTCGTTTCCATCCAAGGTCTTCAAGGTGCCCACGCTTCAGCACTCCGAAGGAAATCGACCAATCCTCAAGCGAACTTGCCCACCCCAGCCACGTAGCAAACACAGTGCCGCTAGAAAAAGGCGACAAGACGAACCACAAGGTCATGCGAAGAACGCCGTAACCGGGCGGCGTAAGTCAACATTGCTGTGTCGAATCGGCGCGCTTTTGGCAGCAACATCGTAGCGGCGCGTGTCGATGCGGCACACCAGGGGCGGCGCGTCGTGCGCTACTTCGCCGCCTTCGTTGGCCGGTACCAGTCGCGACGCAGCCAATCGACGATCAATCCGATCGATTCGCGCGAGAGGGTATTAGCGGGCGAATCGCCCTCGACCGCGGCAAAAGCGGGCATATTGTGATCGAGATCGCCGTAGAACCGCGACTTGCCCGGGTCGCAGACCAGGTCCAGCATCCACTGCCGCGAGGCGTAGCCGGTCAGGTCCGGTGCCGAGCCCAGCGAACCCGCTTCGTAAAACTTGTGGCATTGTGCGCAGCGGCCATCGTCGGCCAGGATTTTCCGGCCAGCCTCGATCTGGTCCTGGGTACCTTCGACCGGGCGGCTCTCCGGCAGTTGCGCTTCGGCCTCCAGGGCCAGCGCCACGGATTCGATCTCCTGCTGGCTCCAGGTCGCCATGTCGCCCTCGACATAAGTGGCCATATCGCCCGAGGCGTGCGGAGTGCCGCCAAAGTACTTGGGGGTGTTGATTTGCGCAGGATCGAACAGGCCGCGAAGCCACGAGGTCGTGCCGAAACCGTAGAGGTTGGCCCCCTGCGGTTTGTCGAGAGCCAGCCCGGCTCCGGCTGCATCGGTGTGCGCGTGGCAACTGCCGCAATGCGTCTTGAACAGCACCGGACCTTGCGTGAGGGCATCGCGCCGCAACAGCGCGATGGCCCCCTCGGGAGGAATCAGGCCCGCGTCGGCTAACAAGCGGGCGCGTGCCGCAAGCGTCTGGGCCTGCGCCTGCTCCTCTTGCAAATGCTTGTCGCCGGCATCGCGCGCGAGCGATAGCCCGGTGAGCACGGCCAGTGATCCCAGGCCAACGACCAGCAACAGCGCGCGGAACACAAAGCTCACGCTCCGGGGCAGCCGCGCGTCGATCCACGGCAAGACCAGCAGCAGGCCCAGCGACAACGCGGGAAAGACCTGCGTCGGCAGCAGTTCCCAGGTCCCCGAGAAGTAACGCCGCGCCTCGAACAGAAACAGCACGTACCATTCGGGCCGCGGAGTATGTGCGATTTCCGGATCGGCCGGCATCGTCAACGGTGCGCCTGCGTAGTAGGCCCAGGCCACGAGCCCGCCCAATACCACCAGCAGCACCAGCAGGTTGCGCACCGATTGGTAGGGCCAATAGGGCAAGGGCGTCGGGTCGGCCAGCTTCGGTACGTTGGCCCGCACCAGATGGCGATAGATCTGGCCGAAATGGACCACGCACAGCAGCAGCACGATCGTTGGCAGCAACACGCTATGCAGCGTGTACAAATGCGTCAGCGTCAGGTGGCCGACGGCGTCGCCGCCCAGCAGCAGCCGGCGGATCAGCGGGCCGGCACCGGGCGTGGCGGCGGCGATATTGCTTTCGACTTCGATTTGGGCGACGCCGCTTTGCGTGGCAACCAGCGGGTTGCCCGTGATGGCGAACGCCAAGGTGAGCGGCAACAGCAAGACGCCGGTAATCCAGATCAATTCGCGCGGCGCGCGAAATGCCGCCACCAGCAGGCACCGCGCCAGATGGACGATCAAGGCCACGAACAGGGCTTGCGTCCCCCAGTGATGCACGCCGCGGATGATGCGGCCGCCGAGCGACGATTCGATGTAGTGCACGCTGGCCCAGGCGTTGGTGAACGAAGGGCTATACGTGGCCATCAACAGCACGCCCGTCACCGCCTCGACAACCAGCAGCCACAACACCAGGCTGCCAGTCGCTGCCCACCAACTGGGCCCGTCGGGCAGCAGTCGCGCGCGGCACGCGGCGATCGCCGGGCGATAGCCCACTCGTTCGTTCAACCAGTCGCCCATGCTGCCGATCACGCGTGGCTCGCTGTTGTAGCCCGTGGGGTGGTTCGCTGTTCGCCTACGAGGCCGCGATGCGTTCCGGAATGCCAGCGACGAACTTTTCGTACGCCACTTCGACCCACCATTCCTTGGTGGCCGGGTCCTCGACCAGCCGGCAATCGAGGGCATCGAGCCCGCGCGGAGCCGGGTTCGGTTGCTGCAGCTCGGCTGCAGGCACGAGCTCACCATTCTCGCGGAACCGGGCATGGTGGCAGGGGCAGACGAATTGCTTGTTCGGCGTGTCGTGATGCACGCGGCAGCCCAAGTGCGGGCAGATCTCCGTAAAGGCGTCGACCTGTGCCTGGGCCGCGGGGACATCCTCGCCGCTGCGCCGTACGAGCCACACGCCGCCGATGGCCTCGCGAGGGAAGCGCGTCCAGGCGTCGCGGCGATCGGCGATGACCGGTACACGCAGCGGGCGATCGGGCAGCAGGTCGCGCAGCCGCGCCACGCGTTGCGTGGTCTTGCCGGCGCCCCGATTGTTGGCCGCGGTCGCGAACAGGTAACCCACGCCCGGCACCGCCACGAGCGCCCCTGTGGCCGTGGCCATCATCGCGCTGAGTGCCGCTAATACGCTGCGACGATTCATGCAACGAGATCCATGCGATCACGAAGAAAACTGCACCAGCCTAGGCGGGGAGCCGAGCAAACCCCGAAGCTCGACCCGGTAACCGGATCACTCGAACCGGTGGAAGGCGAGGTGGATTATATAAATCGATCGTGCCGCTCACCAATCCCAAACCTCGCACCGCGCGGGCCCATCTTGCGCGCCATAGCGCGCGGCCGCGACAAGACGGCGCGAAATCGCCCACTTGCCGGTCCGCGACAATTTGCAGCGCCCTCCAGACGGCAACAACACGAACGAACCGCCGGTTGGGTGCGTAATAAAGGTGGGCGGAAAGGAAGTGAGACGAGTAATGCCAAGCTTCGACAGAAGGAGCCTCGCGGGAGCCTGAGAGGTTCGGCCCAAGTCCGTGGCGAAGCCTGCGCCGGTCGGTCTAGGGACGCGGCCCATCGCTTCGCATCCCGCCAGAGGGGAATTCTCGACTCGCCACTTCCGCGAGGCTGGGGCCAGGGTTGAAGGAGTCAAGGCCGGGTAATGCCCGGCCTTTGGCGTTTCTCGAGGGTGCGGCTGAGCCCCGCCGCGTTGGATCGTCGCCAAACGCGGGGTTAAGATAGTGTGCCGGGTACCACCGCGCATCCCTCCTCGACGCCTTCGAGGCTTGCCTCGAGGTCCCGCCGCTTCATGAAAACCGTCTCGCGTTTGTACCGGGTTTCGCTTGTCCTTCGGCCGGCGCTCTGCGCGGCAGCGATCGTGCTTGGCAGTCTGACGGGGCTTCGCGCGGCAGAGCCTGCCGCGACGGATGCTCAAACCCCGGCCACAGAGCGGATCGACTACGCCGCGCAGATTCAACCCCTGCTGGCGGCACACTGCTACAAGTGTCACGGCCCGCAAAAGCAGGAGTCGGGCCTGCGGCTCGATCAAAAGGCTGCCGCGCTCAATCACCCGGAGGCTGTTTATGGGCCTGCGATCGTGCCCGGCAAGAGTGCCGAGAGCGTCTTGATTCAAGCCGTCAGCGGCACGCACGCCGATCTGGAACGCATGCCGCCCGGCTCCGAACCGTTGAGCGAGGCGCAGATTGCCCTGCTCAAAGGTTGGATCGATCAGGGTGCCACCTGGCCCGACGATCCACAGGCCGCACTCATCGATCGCGCGAAGCACCATTGGGCCTTTCAAGCGCCGGTGCGTCCTGAGCCGCCTGCCGTGCAACGAGGCGACTGGGCCCGTGGCGAACTCGATCAGTTCGTGCTGGCGCGGTTGGAAAGCGAGGGGCTCGCGCCCTCGCCCGAGGCCGATCGCACGACGCTGTTGCGACGGTTGAGCCTCGATCTGATCGGGCTGCCGCCGACGATCGCCGAAGTCGATGCCTTCGTCGCCGATTCGCGGCCCGACGCCTATGAAATGCAGGTCGAGCGGCTACTCGCCTCGCCGCATTACGGCGAGCGCTGGGGGCGCCATTGGCTCGATGCGGCCCGGTATGCCGATTCCGACGGCTATGAAAAGGACAAATCGCGCAACGTCTGGTTCTTCCGCGATTGGGTCGTGGGCGCGTTCAATCGCGATTTGCCCTACGACCAGTTCATCATCGAACAACTTGCCGGCGACCAATTGCCCGACGCGACGCAGGATCAGATCGTGGCCACGGGTTTCCTGCGCAACTCGATGCTCAACGAGGAAGGCGGCGTCGATCCCGAACAGTTCCGCATGGACGCGATGTTCGATCGGATGGATTGCATCGGCAAGAGCATTCTGGGCCTGACGATCCAATGCGGGCAGTGCCATTCGCACAAGTACGATCCATTTTCCCAAGAAGAGTATTACCGGCTGTTCGCCTTCCTGAACAACGATCACGAACCGACGCAGGTGGTGTACACTGCCGACGAATTGCAGCAGATCGCCGGCCTGACGAGCGACATGCGGAGTATCGAGAATTCGCTGCGCGAGCGCGTCGGCGATTGGGAAACTCAGCTTGACGCCTGGGCTGCCGAGACCGCGGCGGCCGACGTGGACTGGACGGTGCTTGCGCCCCAGGACTACTCCGAATTGGGAGGCGGGGCCAAGCTCAGCCTGCTGGCCGATCAATCGATGCTCTGCGCCGGTTACGCCCCGACGCATTGCACCTTCCAGGTGACGGGCGACGTCCCGCTGCTGCGCGTGACGGGCGTGCGGCTCGAGACGCTCCGCAATCCGAATCTGCCTTGCGGCGGGCCGGGACGCAGCTTCAAAGGCACGTTCGGCCTGACGGAGATCAAGGTTGAGGTCATCGATGCCGCGGCCCCGGACCAGCGCCGCGAAGTGAAGCTCGCCGCGGCAGTCGCCGATTACAACCAGCCGGAAAGCCCGTTGGAACCGAACTTCGACGATCGCTCGGGCAAGTCGCGTGTCGTCGGTCCGGTCGGCATGGCGATCGACGGCAACAACGAAACCGCCTGGGGCATCGACGCGGGGCCGGGGCGACGCAACCAGGATCGCGTGGCCGTATTCCAATTCGCCGAACCCGTCGATTTGCCTGCCGGTGGGCAGATCGTCGTCAAGCTCGTGCAGAACCACGGCGGCTGGAACAGCGACGATCATCAGAACAACCTGCTGGGCTGCTTTCGCGTGTCGATCACTTCGGCAGCCGATCCGGCGTCGCGGGTCCTGCCCCTGGCCGTGAGCGAGGCGCTGCACACACCGCAGGCGCGGCGCTCGCCGACGCAGGCCGCCGCGCTGTTCTCGTACTGGCGCACGCAGACGCCCCAGTTCGAGGACGCCAACCACCAGATCGAGTCGCTGTGGCAGCAATGGCCGGCCGGCGCGACGTCGCTGGTGCTCCAGACTCGCCCCGAGGCGCGGATGACGCGGATGCTCACCCGCGGCGATTTTCTCCGCCCCGGTAAACCCGTGGACGCCGGCGTGCCGGCGTTCTTGCATGCGCTGCCCGATGACGCGCCGCCGACGCGCTTGACGCTCGCGCGTTGGTTGGTCGATCGCCGCAGCCCGACCACGGCCCGGGTATTCGTCAATCGCGTCTGGCAGGCCTACTTCGGGACGGGCCTGGTGTCGACGCCGGAGGATTTCGGCGTGCAGGGCGAGCGGCCCTCGCATCCCGAACTGCTCGATTGGCTCGCCTGCGAATTCATGGATCGCGGTTGGAGCATCAAGCAACTGCATCGCACGATCGTATCGTCGGCGACCTATCGCCAGGCTTCGCGCGTTACGCCCGAGCTGCGAGAAAAGGATCCCTTCAATCGACTCCTGGCCCGCGCGTCGCGCGTGCGCGCCGAGGGCGAGATCGTGCACGACATCGCGTTGGCGGCCAGCGGTCTGCTCAATCCAGCGCAGGGTGGCCCGAGCGTCTATCCCCCGCTGCCCACCAGCGTCTTGGCGCTGAGCTACGGGCCCATGACCTGGAACTCCGAGACGGGTGCGAACCGTTATCGCCGGGCGTTGTACACGTTCCGGCGGCGCTCGATTCCCTTCCCTGCATTGCAGAACTTCGACACGCCCAACGGCGATTTCTCCTGCGTGCGGCGCACGCGCTCGAACACGCCGCTGCAGGCCCTGACGACGCTGAACGAGACGATTTTTATCGAGGCTGCCCAGGCGCTGGCCCGGCAGACCCTGGTCGCGGGCGGCAGCGACGATGCGCAGCGGATCACCTATGCGTTCCGGCGTTGCGTGAGCCGGGCGCCCGAGTCCGGCGAGTTGAACATGTTGCTGACATTGCTCGAGCGGCAAGAACGGCGAATCGCCGACGGCTGGGCCAATCCCTGGCTGATCGCCACCGGCAGCGACCACCGGCCCGACGATCTGCCACCGGGCGCGACGCCGACCCGGCTGGGCGCGTACACGGTCGTGGCCAGGGTACTGTTGAATCTCGACGAAACGATTACCCGGGAGTAAGGGTGATGCACGCGCGCCACCAGCAGCTTTCCGCCGCCACACAGGCCATGACCCGGCGCTGGTTCTTCGAACGCTGCGCCCTGGGCCTGGGCACGATGGCGTTGTCGTCGCTGTTGAACGAAGGCGCTGCCGGACCTGCGCAGGCCGCGCCCGTGACGGGCGCCGATCCTCTGCTCCCGCGCCCGCCGCATTTCGCCCCCAAGGCCAAGCGCGTCATCTATCTCTTCATGGCCGGGGCACCGAGCCATCTGGAGCTGTTCGACTACAAGCCCGCGCTCGAGAAGTACAACGGCCAATTGCCTCCGCCCGAGTTGCTCAAGGGTTATCGAGCCGCGTTTATCAATCCGCAGTCGGCGTTGCTGGCCCCCAAGTTCAAGTTTGCCCGGCATGGCCAATGCGGTGCCGAGGTTTCGGAGCTGTTGCCGCATCTGGCCGAAGTGGTCGACGAGCTGGCCATCGTGCGCTCGATGGCCACGGATGCGTTCAACCACGCGCCGGGCCAGATCTTCATGAACACCGGTTCGCAGCAGTTTGGCCGACCCAGCATGGGCGCCTGGGTCACCTATGGCCTAGGCAGCGAATCGCGCGAGCTGCCGGGCTTCGTCGTGCTCAACTCGGCCAAAAAAGGCACCAGCGGCGGCGCGTCGAACTGGGGTTGCGGCTTCTTGCCGACCGTCTTTCAGGGCGTCCCGTTTCGCAATCAGGGCGACCCGATCTTGTTCCTCTCGAACCCGCCGGGCTTCGATGCCGAGATGCAGCGCGAGTCGCTCGACGCGTTGCGCGCGCTCAACGAGCGGCGACTCGACGTCGTCGGCGATCCGGAAATCGCGACGCGGATCAACGCCTTCGAACTGGCCTACAAGATGCAATCGAGCGCGCCGGAGCTGATGGACATCTCGCAAGAGACGCAGGCCACGCTCGACTTGTACGGCGCGACGCCCGGCGAGCCGTCGTTCGCCAACAATTGCCTGCTCGCCCGGCGGTTGATCGAGCGCGGCGTGCGATTTGTCCAGTTGTTCCACGAGGCCTGGGACCATCACGGCGGCCTCACCGCCGGTCTCAAGGAGCAATGCGGCCTGACCGATCGCCCCGCTGCGGCCCTAATCAAGGATCTGCGGCAGCGCGGGCTGTTGGACGAGACGCTGGTGATCTGGGGCGGCGAGTTCGGCCGCACACCGATGGTCCAAGGCGGCAACGATGGCCGCGACCATCATCCCAACGCTTTCTCCATGTGGCTGGCCGGCGGCGGCGTGAAGCCGGGCTTGACGCTCGGCGCCAGCGACGACTTCGGCTTCAATGCCGTGACCGACCGCGTGCACGTGCACGATCTGCACGCCACGCTGCTGCATCTGCTCGGTCTGGAACACACCCAGTTGACCTATCGCTTCCAGGGCCGCGACTTCCGCCTGACCGACGTCCACGGCGAGCTGGTCACGAAGCTCTTGGCGTAGCCGTTATCGACGCGGCCGGCCGCTACGTGGCCTGGGTCGTCGCACGAACGGAATTAGCGCGAGCAAGCCCAGGCCCACCAGGCAGATTGTCGAGGGCTCCGGCACGGCGACCACGTAGGTGCCCGTCGCGAAGAGCATGCCTTGCAGTTGGATGAAGATGCCATCCGGAGCGGGATCATCGAGTTGGATGCGCTCCGTCGAGATGGGCGCGGCGAGTGCCAGCCCATAGGTCGTCATCCCGCCGCTCGTCCCGACCACCGAGCGGGTCAGCGTGCCCAAAGGGCCGATCGAATACAGGAGAAACCGGGCCCCATAACTTGAAAAATCGATCGTGCCGTCGCCGAGCAGCGAGCCGAACGGTCCTGTTCCCTGATAGGTCAACAGTCCCACGTCCAGAATCGTTTCGGTCGGATCGGTGTCGTCGCCTGGGTCGAAGGCAAAGCTGTCGACACCCGTGAACTGCAGCGGCAGTTGCCCGTCGGAGCGGAACCCCGAGATCACCGCGCCGACGAGCCCTGCACCGATCGAGCCGAGGGCACCGAGGTCGAGCGTCAGCGAATTATCGGCAATCGCGAGGCTGCCGCCGCCCAGCGTCAATTTCGTCGCCACGGGAAAATCGTCGTTCAGCTCGATCCCTTGCGTGCCGGTCAGGCTGAGGTTCGCCGTCGCCGTGATCGCACCCAAGGCGTCGACCGAAAGCAACAGCGTCGAATTCGGCACGGTCAAACTGGCCGCCAGCGGGGCCGCCTGGGCGGGTGCCGCAAAGGCGATGCACAAGCAACAGCCGATCCAATGCCAGCGTTTCATGGCCGTTCACCTGGTTCGGCGCGCGGGCCGTCGATGTCGGTGGATCGTTTCACAACGACGCGCCGGGCCAGCGGCAGGAAACCCGCCAGAGCCGCGGCCAAGAGCACGACGGTCGAAGGTTCCGGCACGCAGACGTACGACCCCGTCGCGCCGATCGTGCCGGAGAAGTACGCATCGACGCCCAGCCCCGGGACGACGATCTGAGCATTGACCGATAGCGGCAGCGTGAGCGTCAAACCGTAAGTCGACGCGCCACCCGAGGTGCCGAGCAAGGTCTGGTTGAGCGTCGCCAATTCTCCGCCCTGCGGCAGCTCGAAGTACAGCGGATCGGAGGAGAAATCGAGCGTGCCTGAACCGAGCAACAGCGCGATGGGTCCCGACCCTTGATAGGTCAACAATCCGCCATTGACGCCACTATAGGTATTGGAATTCGTCGAATCAGCCGGATCGAACTGGTAGTTCCAGGTACCACCGGAGTAACTGAGCGGGATCTGGCCCGGGGTGTTGAGGGCAGCCAAGGTGACGTCGATCAGCGATGCGCTGGCCGAACCCAGTGCTCCCAGGTCGAAAGTGAACGAATTGTCGTCGGCGAACAGTTGCCCGCCGTCGAACGAGAGCGTCGTCGCTAGCGGATCGCAACTGTCGAGCGTCAGGTTCTGCGTGCCAGAAGCCGGCACATTGACACTCGTCGAGATCGATCCGAGCAAACGCACCGTCAGGGTCAAATTGCTGCCGGGCACGAGGGTCAACGTGGTGGAAACCGGCGCGGCGATGCAGCAAGACGCAGAGCACAATACGAGCAGTAGCGGCAATGACGAGCGCAAGATGCAAAACATGGCCTGCTCCCTCCTTTGTGTTTGCCTTGCCTGGAGGACAAGCCCACGCTGCCCTCCCCAGGCGCATGCAAGAAAACTCAGCTGGAGGTCGGACCCAGGTCCGACCTCCAGCTGCAGTCTTGTTCGAGAAACGCCGGTTTCATCGGGCTTCGGGGCCGATGAATCGGGCGAGACTAGCAATAGAACCGCTTGTTACGGCGGCGGTGCATGCCGGCAACGTTGCTCACGCTCGGACGCCGCGCTTTGGTGAAGCGAGGGCTGACGCGCCGCTGCGGTGCGACACGGTTCAATCCAAACCGCGAGAGGGCGTCCTGCTCTTGCCCATCTCCGTCGTGTTCCGGAAGCTCTGGACCCTGCGATTTCATGTTCGAATGCTCCTGTCGAAGTCGTCGCCGTTCCCTGCAGGGTGGTGGCGACCGTGGTGGCACGCCGGTTCGGGGTGGCACCCGAGAGCGTGTGGAATAAGGCCGGCTCCCACTTGCGTGGGAGCCGGCCGCTAACTGGCTATCGCGATGGGCGCGAGCCGGGGCCCTTAGGCTTTCCGGTTGCGCTTGGCACGCCGCACGAGCGGCAGCACGCCGGCCGCGGCGACACCGAGCAGCACCAACGTCGAGGGTTCCGGCACGCAGACGTAGCTACCGGTCGCCTGGATCACGCCTTGCAGCGTGGCGTTGATGCCGAGGTCCGAGTCAATCGAGGTGAAGATCGACAGCGGAGCCGAGAGCAAGACGCCGTAGGTGGTCGAACCACCGCCGCTGCCCAGCAACGTCTGGGTGAGCGTGCCAATCTGGCCCAGCGACGGGATCTCGGCATTGACCGGGTCGGTGGAGAAATCCAACGTGCCCGAGCCGAGCAGCAGCGCGATGGCGCCCGAGCCGGCGTAGGTCAGCAGACCCTGATTGATCGAGCTGCTGACAACGTTCCCGGCCGTGGTGTCACCCGGGTCGAACGAGTAGTTCCACACACCGCCCGTATAGGTCAGCGGCACGCTGAGGGTGCTGTTCAGGGCGTTCATGCTGGTATTGAAAAACCCGGCGCGAATCACACCGAGCGCGCCGAGGTTCAGATTGAGCGTTTGATCGGCCAGGTTGATTTGGCCGCCGGTGAACTGCATCGACGTGGCGAGTGGATCGCAGTCATCGAGGACGATGTTCTGCGTGCCGGTCGGGTTGAAGCCGATCGACGCGGTGATCGCGCTCAGGGCGTCAACCGTCAGCAGCAGGGTCGAATTGGTGAGAGTCAGCGAGACCGCAGTGGGGCTAGCGAGCGACTTGCCAGTCGTCAAGCCCAACACCACTACAGCCATCGCAAGCATCGAAAACTTCTTCATCACGTAAAAACTCCACTAAGGCTTGGTTGTTGTGACGGGTCCCGCGATCGCAATCGCTAGGCACCGCCTTGCATAGTTCGCCCCACAGTCCGGTGCCGCGCGTATCGCCGTCTGGCCGCTGCGGACGGCCGTACCGCGATTCGTTCGGCGGGGTTGCCTCTCCCCGGACCTACACCGACTCGCCCCGCTCGGTTGCTGCCGAGAGCGGGGGCATTCCTTGGGCGAAGCCGCGACCCGGAGGCAGGGCTTCGCATCGCGTTCTGACCGCGGTGGCTCGCAGCGAGCCGCGCGTGTCTGATCGCGACGTGTGTGCTTACCAGGTCCACCGCTTGTTGCGGCGGCGATGAATCCCGCTGTGGACCGACGGGCGGCCTCCCGAGCGGGAATAGCTGATCCGGCGCGAGCGGCGCGGTACGGCCTCACCCTTGCGCGCACGGTCATAGATACCGGTCTCAGCCGAGGTCGAATCGGCTTCGTACGTGTCGTACAGGCTGTTGGCTTGCATGACTTCCTCCCTTTTGTGTCGAGTCAAACGGATTCTGTTGCAGTCAAGCGGAACACTTACCGATCAGGGAACTCAGCCGAGGTCCTGGCCCGACCAGCGTCTGCGGCGCGGGTGGGACGAGGACGCCTGACCGAATCCTTCGACCGCGGCGGCTCCATCAGAAGCCGCGGTCTGCTGCCGACTGGCCAACGAGGCCGCCGGAGCTAGTCGTTGGGCAATCTCGCGTGCCTCGCCCAACAACTGAGCGAGCTCCGCGGGTTCGCCGACACCCGGCAGATACATCCACACACCGATCTGCCGGGCCCAGATTTCTTCCTGCAGGTTGCCTTCGTTTCCGCAGACAACCAGCAACGTGGTTCCTGAGCGGCCGAGCCGCTCGATCAGCGCGATCAAGTCGAGCTGCGCGGCGTGCGCCGGATGCTCGAGATCGATCACCGCGAGTTGTACGAACGTCCGCCGCGACCAACTCTCCGCCACCTCCGCGTCGAGGCAGGGAATGGCCCGCCACCCGCTCTGGCCGGCCGACCAGGCGAGCTGCTCGCGGCGCTGGGCGTCGATCGCCACCACCAGGCACTGCAACAGGGTTGTCGTGCCTGGTGCTTCCGCAGGTGCAGCGCGGTGCGGCACCTCGGCAAGTTGGGGCTGGAATGGACTCATTGCGAAGCTTTCCCGGCTATTCACGGTCTGGTACTGGCTTGCGGAGTAAACGCCTTGCGCATGGCAAAACTCCAACTCGAGTCCCCTTCGCCGATTCGCGCCGCAGATCTACTGCCGCGCGATTGCATGGGCCCGGTTGGAGTCGAAGCTGTCGGCGGTTCGACGGAACCGAAACCCTCGCGAGCGCAGCGCTCGTCGTCGTTTCGGCGGGTCGAAAACTGTTGCCGCATTTGCGCCTCGCCAAACGCCTGACCGGCCACCGGGCGCCACAACGGCGCCGACAACGCAGTCAAGAACGGAGTCCCCCCTCGAACGCCCGACTTGCCCACGATCAGGGCAAGCGACGGTCGGCCTTCACGCCCGCGACGCCTTCACGGAGCCAGCCGGTACCCCGCGACGCTGCAGGAACCGCAGAGTTCCCTCAAGCCGCGACTGGTCATCCGGCGCCATCAACCGGGCGGTTAGGCGGGTTGGAGAAAAGCAAGGCACATGCCAAGATAAAAATAAAACTTTTTGATGTTCTTAAGTCATTTAAAAATAATGACTTAAAATTGAGTGCGCCATTTTGCCGCGACTCGGCGACAATACGGGCTATTTCACAGGTTCAAGGAGTGTTTTTTTGGTAGATCGCAGTAACTTGTTGTTTTTAAGAGTGTTACGACAATTTTCACTGGATGGGTGAATGGGCACTGTCTTGGTGAGACGACAGGCAGAGGTGAGTTAAGTAAAGAAAAAAATAAAATTGATGTAAGACTTGATTTTAAAACAGGTTCCGTTGATCCATTTCCTCTGGGCCCGCGAGCCATGAGGTTCCAAGGCTTGGCGGTTCACCAATTTGAGATGGCCGCTCACCGACGGTGAGACTGCCCTGCCCTTATCATGGAGGCCCCAATAGACGCCCCCGCGGCGCGTTGCTAAACGGCTCGCAGATCAGGACTTAGCCTGCGGGAGGGTGAAGAAGACGGCTCGGCGCTAGCTGTGCTGCCACGCACCGGGCGCGGAGCGGCTTTCACCGCCATGAGGAAGCGCCAAGCGGAGATTGGGGAAAGAGTCCCAGGCCCGTGCGGCAGTGGATTTCAGAACCCGAGTGCCGAGGTGCTAGTTGCGAGTCGCCGGCTTATCGGCTGCATGGCCATCGCCAGTTTCAGCGTCTTCGGGCAACTGACCCAAGAGCCGGGTCATCGTGTTGGCGTGCACGCCTAGAAGCTTGGCGGCGCGGCCCTTGTGCCCGCGCGTCGCCGCCAGTGCCTGACGCACCGCTTCATTGCGCAAGCGTTGCAGGTTGAGATAGGGCAGCGCGAATCGTCGTGCCGGCTTGATGGCCTGGCGGTTCGGCAGTTGCGGCGCACAGTCGAGCACGTATGACTGTTCGATGATGTGCGCCAACTGCCGGATGTTGCCGGGCCAATGGTATTCGCAGAATTGCTCGAGCTGCTCGGGCAGCGGGATCCACTCTTCGCGACCATACCGGGCCGCGAACATCCGCGAGAAGAATTGGCAGAATTCGCCGATGTCCTCGCGCCGGTCGCGCAGCGGCGGCACGTGGAACTCGACCACGGACAAGCGGTAGTAAAGGTCTTCGCGGAATCGACCTGCCGCGACTTCGGCCTCGAGATCGCGGTTCGTGGCCGCGACGACCTGCACGTCGATTTTCACCGGGTGCGCCGCACCTACCGGTGTGACTTCGCATTCCTGCAAGACGCGCAGCAGCTTGGGCTGCAAGTCGAGCGGCATCTCGCCGACTTCGTCGAGGAACACGACGCCGCCGTTGGCAGCACGGAACACACCGAACGAACTGCCCGCGGCGCCGGTAAACGCCCCTTTTTCATGGCCGAATAGTTGGCTTTCCGCCAAAGTCGGCGTCAGCGCTGCGCAGTTGACCGGGATAAACGGTCGCGCGGCGCGCGGGCCACAGTTATGAATCAGCTTTGCCCAGAGCTCTTTGCCCGTTCCGGTTTCTCCGGAAATCAAGGCTGTGCAGGGAAACTCGGCAACACGGCGAACTTGTTCCGCGATCTTGCGGATCTGCGTGTTGCGTCCCAGCACCATGCTGCCTAGCAGATCGGTCGCACCAGAGGCGACCCCGGCAATACGGTTGGGCACGGCGCCAGGCGTGGCGCTGCGCGAACCGTCAGCATGACGTTCATGCGAAATCGACATCGGCGTTCCTCGGAACGATGCTGCCCATGCGTACGCATCGTTCGCTGCTTCTCTGTTCGTGTCGCCGCAGCGGTCAGGCCCGAGTCTGCGAGCGACGGGTGCAAATCACTAGCGTGCCAGTTCCAAAACGTCCAGGATGCGTACGATTCGTCCCTGAGGTCCGAACTTCTTCCTCCTGCCCACTTGCGCGAGCTTTGGCATCCGTGTCGGACCGGCAACGACTTTTCAGTCGCAACCGGCAAAGTACGGCGTCAACAAAGTCTGCGACAGTCGCCACACTCGACGTGAGCGCCTTCGAGACCCTTTGACACAACGAGGGAAACGGAGGAAGACGCGTGGCCTCTCGTGCACGCGCACAAACCATCCACTTTCCCTACCCTGTCTCTTCCGATTAACGCTTATGCTAATCAGAGATTCCGGCGTCGGCAACAGAGAAGTGCCCGGCGTCGGTAGAAAAAAGTTGACAGGTGATGTGACCATAAGTCATTAAGCGATATTAACTTATGGTCGATATTGTGAGCCTGCTAACAACCCCGATTCGGGCCTCTGTTTGAGGGCCTAAGGGCGGTCCCCGATGCGGGTTGGGCAAAATATGCACCCGTCACATGGCCGCCCGATCGTCACGCACATGGGATCTATGTGTTTCCCCCCGATCGGTGCATGTAGATCCCCCTGACGATAAGCAAGGATGATCGCCGTCGTCAGGGCTGCTTCGCTTCTGCGGGCGCGAAGAACATCAGATGCTGCCAGGGCAGTTTGTCGTATTGGCCAACCAGCCGTAAACCGTTGGCCCCATACTCTTTGAGAATCTGCTCTTTGCTCATCTTATGCAGCGGCTTGATCGGCACCGAAGGATCCTCGGCCCGAAACTCGGCCAAAGCGATCCGGCCGCTCGGAGAGAGGCTCTTGCGCAGCGCCTGAAGCATTGGTTCCGGGTGCGAGAACTCGTGGTAGACGTCCACCAAAAGGATCAGGTCGACGGTGCCCGCGGGCAGCTTCGGATCGGCCACGGTTCCCAGGATGGGCTCGACCCAATTGGTACCCGAGGCCTCGAGCTCCTTATCGAGCAGCGACAACATCTCGGGCTGGATGTCGACGGCGTAGACTTTGCCTTTTGCGCCGACGAGGGTAGCCATTTTGAGCGTGTAATAGCCGTTGCCGCAGCCCAGGTCGCAGACGGTCTGGCCCGGCTTGATTCCCAAGGCCGCGAGCAGCTCGGCGCAGCTTTCTTCCTGCTCGCGCGAAGCTCGAACCAGCCAGTCGGCGCCGTGGTACGACATGAACGGCGCGATCTCGCGGCCGAGATAGTGCGTCAGCGGCGGGGGCAATTCGGCAGTCGCCGCGGCGTCGGCCGTGGGTTCCGCCGCGATGTTCGGCGCGGGCCAGACTCCTGCGCCAGCCAGGGCCACGACCGTCCAGCAAAACAACCGACGGCGGCAACTCAGCAGCGGCGATTCGATTCTTGCGTGCATGGCCGTGGTTCCTGTACAGGCGGCCGCTATTTCATGCTGATCGCCGCACGGACCCGCGCGGCAAGCTGATTGACATTGCGCACCAGCGCATCGCTCGCCTCGCTGGCTTCGTCGCGAAAAGCGAACTTATGGCAGTTGCCTAGCACGCGCAGGGCATCGAGCAGCAGGGCCGCATCTTCGCGCGTGAGTTCGAGTTGAGCGGCGACAGCCGAGGCGGTGGTGGAGGTGGTCGACATGCGAGTGAAATCCGGCGAAAGGGCGTGCGCGGTCAACGCTGCGAACATCTTAACGTGATTTTAATGCTCGGCCAGCGAGTTCGCCGCCCGAGTCCCGGTGATGAATCAAGCGCAAGCCGCATGCGAATCGTACGCGTCGAACTGGCCGTCGGCCGCCAGGGCGACCACGGCAATGCGCTGCGCGTCAGCGAATTGCAAGACTTCGGCCTCATCGAGCAGGATCGTGCGGCCGGCTTCGATCGCCAGCACGCTGCCGCCGGCCGCGGCCATGGTCTGCAGGGTGCCGAGGCCGATCGTCGGGACGTCGAAGCGCATGTCCTGGCGCGGCTTGGCGACCTTGACCACGGTGAAGCCGCCGGCCGGACACAGCGAACCGGCCCGCTGGATGCACAGGTCCGTGCCTTCGATTGCCTCGACCGCCAGGGTCGCACGGCCTTTCACGGCGACGCTCTGGCCGATGTCGAGACCACCGACGGCCTTGGCCACGCGCCACCCGAACTCGATATCGGCGCGTTGGGCCTTCGTCGGACCAAGTCGTGTCAGTTGACCCAGTTTCACGAGTAACTCCGGTGCGAAATCGGTGGCCGGACAAAACGTAATGCCGCCCGTGGCAAACTCGTCGACCACGGCCTGCAGCAAGGTGTCGTCCTTGCGATCGCGCTTGAGGGAAAGAAAATGCGGGTAGAACCGCCGCACGGTGCGCAGGTCGGGCAGGTGTTTGATCAGGGCCCAAGGCTGGTACAGCCGGACCTTGTGAATCTTGCCGGCCATCGTGGCGCGGGTAACGCCGTGGCGACGAAAGAAGCGAATCGCCGCGCCCAATCGCCCGAGCCCAACCCAGCCGAACTCGGTGCAGTGCGCGGCCAGCGCCGGATCGCAGTGATCTTTGACGCCCAGGGTGATGACTTCATAGCCGCGGTCGCGCAGGGCGTCGGCCATGACGAGCGGATAGCGCCCCCAGCCGGCTACCAGGCCGATCCGCTCTTTGCTTCGCACGGGCCCAGGTTGCATGGAACCGGTGGCTATCCCGCGTGCAGCGTTCGGACGATCGCGATTAGCCATGGCGCAAGGTCGAGTGGCCTCAGGCGGCGTGATTGCGGGCCGAGCGATCCGGCTCGGTGGTGGCCGATTCGTCGAGCCATTCGGGCGGCATCGCGGTGCTCGCCTGGCCCACGAGTTGTTCCACTCGGCGTGACAGGGCCTTCAAGTCTTTGCGCATCTCGGGCAATTTCGAAAGCGTGGCTTGCAGCACCTTTTGATCGCGAATCGGCGTGGCCGGGATGCCCATCATGATAGCGCCCGCGGGCACATGATTGGTGATGCCGGCCATGGCGCTGATGATCGCTCGATCGCCGATGTGCACGTGATCGCGGACGCCAACCTGCCCGGCAATCACAACATAATCGCCCGTGCTCGTGCTGCCTGCGATGCCGACCTGCGCGCAGATCAGGTTGTGGCGGCCGATGCGGCAGTTGTGGGCGATCTGCACCTGGTTGTCGATCTTCGTACCTTCGCCGATCACCGTGGCGCCGTAAGTACCCCGATCGACGGTCGAATTCGGACCGATCTCGACGTCGGACTCGATACGCACATGGCCCAATTGTGCGGCCGGCTCGTGGCGCCCGGCGACCTGGGCATAGCCAAAGCCATGTCCGCCGACGATCACGCCCGCGTGCAAGACGACCCGTGGGCCGACGATCGTTTCGGGATAGAGCACGGCGTTCGGAAAGACGATGACGTCGGCCGCGATGCGGCAACCGTCCATCACGCACGCGCCACTATGAATGATTGTTCTGGGACCGATTTCGACGTCGGCCCCGATCGACGCGCCAGGGTGAATCTCGGCCGTGGCGTCGATGTGCGCCGACGAATCGATGTTGGCCTGGCGCGAGATGCCCACGCGGCGGCTGCTGCGCGCCGGCCGGAAAAGCTGTAGTAACGTGATAAACGCCTGGTGCGGGTCGTCGACTTCGATGGTCGGTTTGCCGGCGGCGCTCACGCCGCGCGGAACAATGGCCGCCGCGGCTGCCGTGTCGGCCAGACGACGGGCCTTGTCGGCATGATCGACCAGCGTGATCTGGCCCGCGACGGCCTCATCGAGTGTGGCTGCCCCGGTGATCGACAATTGCGCATCGCCCGTCAGCTTGCCACCGACGCGCAGCGCCAGTTCGCCAAGTTGCTCCGCCATGAGCCGGGCTTCCTTTCCGCCAACCGGGAGCGAAGGGCAGACGCATCTTGCGTCCGTCGTGCGGCGAACTGTAGCGGCGGGCCAAGCGGACACACAAGAGCACTGGTCGGCAGACGGCAGCCTGCGGACCCAGGGGCGCTACGTGCAGGCGAGCAGATCGGCCAAGGCGGCCAGGCTCGTGACGCACCTCTCCGTCGTCTGGCTGGGCTGGTAAACCGCGGCGGCACCGCGATCGGGCCGTCGCAAATACACGGCCCGCCAGCCCGCCGCTTGGGCCCCTTGCACGTCGTTTTCCCAGTCGTCGCCCACCATCAACAGCCGTTGCGCCGGCAGTGCTAGCTGTTGGGCGATCGATGCATAGAAGCCCCGATGCGGCTTGCGTTTGCCGAGCTGCGACGACACGAACACGGGCACCTCGGCCGTGGCCGGCCAGGCTCGAACGAGCGCCAGGAGCCGTTCGTCGAAGTTCGACGCCACGCCGACGATCAACCCCGCCGCACGTAAACGCGCGAACAGCGGCGCCACGTCAGGATCGAGCACCCAATGTTCGGGTCGGGCAAAGTGATCCCAAAGTTGGGCGAACAGCGCCGTCGGATCGGCAGCGTCGGGAAACACGGCCGCGACGATCGACTGCCAGCGGCGGCGTTCGCGCAATTCGCTCGTGGCGCCGTCGCCCGCCAGGCGGTCGATGTCCTCTTCGGCGTCGAAGGCCCGGCGAAACCGCGCCAGGACGGTGGCCGGATCGACCTGCAGGTCCCAGCGCTGCGCGGCGGCGGCGTAGGCCTCGGCCACCGAAGGCCGGGGGCGAATCAACGTGCCGACGGCATCGAACAGCACGGCCGCGACGCGCAGCACATCGCCGGCCCGCGCGTCGCCCGGCTCAACAGGCGCCATTACAGCCCCCGGCTGAACAGACCCAGATCGAGCCCGAAGACGAACAGCATCAGGCTGACGATGAACAAGAATCCGGCGTAGTGAAAGGCGAGCACGATGTTCTCGCCCACCGGCTTGCCGCGGATCCATTCCAGTGCCAGAAACACCATGTGCCCGCCGTCGAGGATCGGGATCGGCAGGAAATTGATCACCGCCAGGTTCGCGCTGAGCATCGTCAAGAACAGCAGGAAGTCGGTCAGGCCCTTGTCGGCCGATTGCTTGGCCACCTTGACGATCGTGATGGGCCCGCCGAGCATGCGAATGTCGATCTGCGTGCCCAGCTTGCCGAGGAAGCGGTAGACCTGCAGCAAGGCATACTTGGTTTCGGTCGCCGCCAGGCTGAACGCTTCGCCGACGCTGCGAGCGACGACGGTGACCATGATCGGCCGCGTAAACAAATCGCGGTCCGGGTTGTGCCAGCCGGGCACCTCGACGGGCGCCAGCTCGTACTTCTGGTTGTCGGCCGTGTAGAGGACCAGGCTGCTGTCCTTGGGCAGATCTTGCAGCATCTGAAAGACGCCCGGATACACGAGCCTTTTGTCGCCCAGCTCGAGCGGCTCGCGCGAACTTTCCGACGTGGCTTTCGGCAGCTTGAACTCGACTTTGGCGATGACTGCGCCGGCCGGCACGCCGGCCTTGGCGGCGGGGCTGTCGGGCACCACGTCGACCACGCGATTGTGGACTTCGTAGGCCAATCCCAGCGCGGAAATGGCCACCGGCTGGCGCATCGGAAACGTCATATGATTCTGAAACAGCTCGGTCACCGGCCGCAGCTCGACGTCGGTAAAAACGAGCGGCTCTGCTTCGCCGGCACGCTGAATCGTGAGCTTGACCTTTTCGCCGGCGCGGCGGCGCAGCCGATCGCCCAAGGTCAGCGGGTCGCCCGGCGACTCATCGTTGATCGCCGTCAACAGATCGCCTGGCCGCAGCCCGATCTTCGCGGCCGGCGAATCGGCTTGAATCTCGACGATCGGCCCCAGCTCCATGATCAGGCCGACGTTGCGTATCGGCCGCGGCGCGAGCGCCACTTCGAGTGTTTCGGGCGCGGCTTGCGGCTGTGGTTTGCGGAACCAGTGGGAAACGATCTCGCCCAGGGTCAACCGGCCGTGGTTGTCTTGTACGCCGGGAGTCCGCGCGATAGTCAGACGCAACGAATCATCCGGCCGCGCCGCAAAGATCCGGCTCACGTCGGCCAGAGACTTGACCGGCTGCCCCTCGACGGCCGTGATCTCATCGCCGCTGACCAAGGGCGGCTCCGTCTGTGCGCCGATCGGCTCGGCATCGGCCGCTTCCTGTTCGGGCACGATCACCTTGAGCGTGTTTTGCGAGAGCATGCCGATCATCGGCACCGGCCCCTGCAACGGTACGACCTTGAGCGTATCGACCTGTCCTGTGCCGTAACGCTTGACAACCATCTGAATGCCGTCGGAGACGTCGCCCAGCGCGACACCGCTTTGGATGTCGCGGTAGAAGGGGCGCTCGATGTTGCCCAGCTTGAGAATCTCGTCTCCCGATTGCAGGTTCTGGGCCCAGGCCGGGCCCCCGGGAACCGTACCGCCGATCAGGCAGGGCTCGAGGTTCACGCCCCAAGCGTAGGCACACATGGCCAGGCCGAAGGCGAAGATCACGTTCATGATCACGCCCGCCGAGATGATCGCCATGCGTTGCGGGACGCTCTTGGCCAGGTAGCTGCGCGGGTCGTAGATCGGCGTGCCGTCGGCTTGGATGCCGACCAGCGACGTCGTGTCGGAGTCCTGTTGCATGACGCCGGTCGACTTGGCGCGCTCGATCTCTTCGGCCACGCGGGCCGGGTTGTCTTCCTGCCCGAGCATCTTCACATAGCCGCCCAGGGGCAGGATGCCGATGCCGTATTCGGTTTCGCCCCAGCGAAACCGCGCCAGCCGCAGACCCCAGATGTCGAAGCCCAAGTAGAATTTCTCGCACTTCACGCCGCACCATTTCGCGACGGCGAAATGGCCCAACTCGTGCACGAAAATCACCAAACCCAGACCGACGGCGATTTGCAGCGCGGCCAGCACAAACGCGGCGTCAACCGTCGCAATCAGGCACAAACCCACTTGGCAACCTCCTGACGAGCCCAGCGATCGAGCTTCAACAACTCGTCAAGCGTAGGCTGCGGATCGAACGTATGTTGGTCCAACACGCTGCGGCAAGCCGGCACGATTTCATCGAAGGCCAGCTCGCCGTTCAAGAACCCCTCGACCGCCGCTTCGTTCGCGGCATTCAGCACGCAGCCAGTCGTGCCGCCGGCCCGGGCCGCTTCGAGCCCCAGCGCCAAAGCTGGAAACCGCTCGAAATCGGGCGGCAGGAATTCGAGCCGCTGCGGCTGCGTCCAATCGACCCGCTCGGCCACGCCTTCGCGCCGCTCGGGATAGTACAGCGCATACTGAATCGGCAGCTTCATGTCGGGCGGACTGAGCTGCGCCACGACCGAGCCGTCGATGTACTCGACCATCGAGTGGACGAACGATTGCGGGTGAATCACCACGCCGATCTGCTCGGGCGCCAGGTCGAACAACCACCGGGCCTCGATGATCTCCAAGGCCTTGTTCATCATCGTGGCCGAATCGATGGTGATCTTGCGGCCCATGTCCCAGGTCGGGTGCTGTAAGGCGTCGGCCACCGTGGCCGCGGCCATCTGCTCGCGCGTCCAGTCGCGAAACGGCCCGCCGCTGGCCGTCAGCACGACGCGTCGCACTTCGTCGCGCCGGCCGGCTTGCAAGGCCTGGAACACGGCGCTGTGTTCGCTGTCGACGGGAATAATTTCCGCGCCTCGCCGCCGGGCCAGGTCCATGACCAGCGGGCCGGCCATGACCAGCGTCTCTTTGTTGGCCAGGGCAATGCGCTTACCGGCTTCGAGCGCGGCCCAGGTGCCGTACAGGCCCGCGGCCCCTACGATGGCCGCCACGACCACATCGACCGTCGGCCGCCGCACGGCTTCGGCCAGGGCGTCCGGGCCGATGAGCAGCTCGGTGCCGGCCGGCAGTTGCCGCGTCAGTTCGGCCGTGCCCGCGCCGGGCTCGGTTGCGACCACCCACTCGGGTCGCACGCGCTGTGCCTGTTGAGCGAGCTCCTCCTGGCGACGATGGGCCGAGAGTCCCACGGCGGTCAGCCGTCCGACCGAGGCCTCGATGACCGCCAGCGTGTTGCGCCCGATCGATCCCGTCGAACCCAACACGGCCACTCGCGTCGCGCTATTCATAATGGAGAGATTCGCTGACGAGCCGTGATGAGCGGGCACCGTATCCCTGGCCTGCGGAGATCCGCAATTCACACGTCATTACGGACTTGCGGGGGGACCAGGTTCAATCGGGGGCCCGCTGCCCGACGCCTTGGATGGCCCCGGGACGGTGCCAGCGGCATTCTAGGCGTCTGCGCTTCAACCACACAACCCAAGCGGACTTAAGCCCAGGACACACCCCCGTTGCGGCGTTGTTCGCGGAGGTCAAGGCCCCTACGATGAGTTAGGCTTGCGTTGCCGCCGGGCCAGGGTTTCCGGCCCAAGTCGCCGCGATCGGCTGTGGCCCGAGCCCCTTTCAGGATCATCTGATAGCGTCTTATGAGCAAAAAAATCGACAAGGATGCCCTCCGCAAGCCTGGCGACAACAAGAAGTCGCCTCAGCTTGGCAACAACGTCGTCTGGTATCTGGTCGGCGTCGGGCTGTTGACCGTCGTGCTGGTCAGCCTGTTGACGAAAAAGCCCCAGGTCGAGCTCAGCTACGGCGACTTGATTGCCCTGATCGAGCAGGGCGCGCCCCAGGAACCCGAGCCGCCCGGGGCCGGTTCGGACGGAGCGCGGCGCAAGATCGACGTCACCGAGGGGACCGAAAAATCCCCCCGCGTCGTCGAATACTCGAACCTCAGCGACGCCGACTTGCTGATCGACAAGTACGAGATCACCGGCAAGGTCGATCGTCGGGTGCTGCGCGAAGGTTCCCGCACCTTCAGCGATCAGGAACAAAAGAAAGACGCGGGCGTACGCTTCGTCACCTATCGCAAGGGTTTCGAGGACGACGGCGGCTATCTGCTCCGCGCGCTCAAGGAACATCAATTCAAGAAGTTCAGCGCCGAGCAGGCCGAGGGCCCTTGGAGCTATTACGTTTTCACGCTGGGGCTGACGCTGCTGCTGTTTCTCGGGGTGTTCCTCATGTTGCGGCGGATGGGCGGGGCCGGATCGCCGATGGCCTTTGCCCGCAGCCGGGGCAAGATGTACGCGCAAGAGGACATCGGCGTGACGTTCGACGACGTGGCCGGCATCGACGAGGCCGTCGAGGAGCTGCGCGAAGTCGTCGAATTCCTGCGCAACCCCGAAAAATACCAGGTCCTGGGCGGGCGCATTCCCAAGGGCGTGCTCTTGGTGGGACCGCCCGGAACGGGCAAGACGCTCTTGGCCAAGGCCATCGCCGGCGAGGCCGGCGTGCCGTTCTTCAGCCTCTCGGGCTCCGATTTTGTCGAGATGTTCGTCGGCGTCGGCGCGGCCCGCGTGCGCGATACGTTTCAGCAAGCCGAGGCGAAGGCGCCCTGCATCATCTTCATCGACGAGCTCGACGCACTGGGCAAGACGCGCGGTTCGAGTATTGTCGGCGGTCACGACGAGCGCGAGCAGACGCTCAATGCGATGCTCGTCGAGATGGACGGTTTCGACTCGAACAGCGGCGTGATCGTGCTGGCCGCGACCAACCGGCCCGAGACGCTCGATCCGGCGTTGCTGCGACCGGGCCGGTTCGACCGCCACGTGCTGGTCGATCGCCCCGACGTCCGCGGCCGCGAGCGGATCCTCGACGTGCACGTGCAAAACGTCAAGCTCGGCGAGGACGTCGATCTGAAGGACGTGGCCCGCATCACCTCGGGTTTCGTCGGCGCCGACCTGGCCAACCTGGTCAACGAGGCCGCGCTGCTGGCGGCCCGTAAGGGCAAGACGGCCGTCGGTATGGACGAGTTCAACGAAGGCGTCGAACGCGTCACGGCCGGTCTCGAAAAGAAGCAGCGCGTGATGCATCTCGAGGAAAAGCAGCGCGTCGCCTATCACGAAAGCGGCCATGCCCTGGTCGCGTATTCGCTGCCCAACACCGATCCAGTGCACAAGGTCTCGATCATCCCGCGCGGCCTGGGGGCCCTGGGCTACGTCATGCAGCGGCCCGAGGAAGACCGCTATCTGCTGACGCAGGCCGAATTGGAAAGCCGCATCCTGGTACTACTGGCCGGGACGATGTCGGAAGAGTTGATCTTCAACGACGTCTCGACCGGAGCACAAAACGACCTGGAGCGCGCCAGCGAGCTGGCCCGTAGCATGGTGATGGACTACGGCATGAGCCGGTTGGGCCGAGTGAGTTTCCGCGAAAGCGGCCGGTCGCCTTTCCTGGCCGGCGGCGGCGAGCTGCCGCGCGAGCGCAGCCACAGCGAGGAGACGGCCCGCGAGATCGACCAGGAGATCAAGCGGATCATCAACGAGGCACTCGACAAGGTGCGGCACATTCTCGATGCTCGGCAACAATCGCTGCACGCCATGGCGGCGCGGCTGATCGAAAAGGAAGTGATCGACGCCGTGGAGCTCAAGGCGATCATCGAGGCCACGAGCGCGAGCCCCTTGGTCGTGCCCGGCACGCTTAGCGAGCGCAAGCGACCGGGCGGAATCGTCGAGGCGAAGCCCGACGCGGGTGCGGCCGGCGCCGAAGCGTGAACCGGCGCCGCGCCAAGTGTCAGGAAGTGCGGGGCAACAGCCCGGCCAGTGGCGGCCCGGAATTGGCGTCGGGCCAGTTGTACACCTGGCGAAACGCCAGGCGCACGGTCGAGGTGACGGTTTGCTGATTGAGCGGCTTGCGCAGCACAAACAGCGTCTGCAGTTGGATCGCCTCGCGCACGACCTGCTCGTCGGCCTCGGCCGACATCAGGATGCAAGGCAACAGCGCCTTGAATTGGCGTACGCGGCGAATCGTCTCCAGCCCCGACAGCCGCGGCATGTGCATGTCCAACAGCAGCAGGTGCACGTCGCGCTGCTTGACGATCTCGAGCGCTTCTTGGCCGTCGGCCGCCGCCAACGTGCGGAAGCCGCGCTGCTCGAGCAGGCCGCGCAGCGTCTCGCGCAAGCCCGCGTCGTCGTCGGTGATCAGGATGTTGGGTGTTTCGGCAATCATGAGTCGGGTCTCATGAAGAAACCGCAGGTGCAAGACAGCGCTTTTCCAGCGCGGAGCAACTTGAGTACCAATCAGCTTCCCATCGGACGCCGCAAACGCTGCGCAGCGCCTAACTGCTCGTACCCTATCTACTTATAGCTTGCCGACCGGATCTCAGAAAAGTCAGACTGGGTATTTTGGGGTGAATCTCGTGCGGCGATTTCCTGCAAGGTACTGCCATTTCGGCAGGCATAGGTGGCCAACGAAAAACCCCGGGGTGGAGCCCTCCCCCGGGGTGGTCGAACGACGCGGGAAACACTTTTAGCGGCGCAGTTTGCGACGTACGGCGAAGGCCAGGCCCAGCGCCCCGGTCGCCAGCAGCACGACGCTCGACGGCTCCGGCACGGGGTTCAGGATCCGCTCAAAGGCCTCGATCCCCTCGTGCGCGGCGCTGTGCGACAGGCCATAGTTGAAGGCGATCAAGATCGGGTCCGAAGGCGTGTAGCCGTCGGCCTCGATGCAGAACACCAGGCCGTACAGGCCCGCTGGCGACGGCACCGGCGACAGCAGATAGTCGCTGTGCTGGTGCCAGCCTGCGGCGCCGCTGTAATGGCCCCAGAACAACGGCGCCGACACGCCCGTCGCGTTGGTCACGTCCAACGTGTCGCCGTCGACGTTTTCGACTTCGAGCGTCGAACTGCTCGATACGACGTCGGTGCCATTGAAGTACAGCAGCTTATGTTTCGCGACGATGTTGAGATCGGTGCCTGCCGGAAAGCCGGATCCCGGCGTGGGAATCTCGATGCCCGGCAAGGTCGCCAGAATCAACGTACCGCCCACCAGGTTGAAGTCGCTCTCGTAAACTGACGCGTCGGTCAGGATGTTCTTGTTGGCATCGGCGGTGACCATGATGGGCACGCCATGTGCCGCAGCGCGGCTCACCATCGCGCACGACGCGGCGACCATCAACACGGTAATCAAATAACGCATAGGAGTCTGTTCTCACCAAGGGTGTCAAAAGCAAAGGGGTTTAGTCCCGCGCCGAACCCAGACATGCGGGGCAGCGCAAGGCGCTGCACCAACCGGGCAGGCTGAAGAGACGCGGAGGTCGCGATCGCTTCCAGGACGACGATCAGGCCCGTGATCAACGGAGACCACGGCGGCGGCGCGGAGGACGGTCCGTCGGTGAAGACGACCGTCAAGCGGCCCGCCCTAATGCGTCACTGGCAGCCCTCCCGTCAGGCGGACCTTGCGCGGCGGCAGGGCAAAATTCACCCCGTCGTCTGCCAGGCCCTTGAGCACGTTCGCCTGGCGCGCTTCGACGTGCGCATCGGCGAACAGCAGATGTGAAGTGCCGTCACTCCGGTCCGGCTTGCCGGCCGACCAGTGGCGATCGGGCGCCACCTCGGCGATCAACTTGATCCACACGCGGTGCTTGTCGATGTTTTTCTGCAAGAACCAGTCGTGCGGGTGGACGTGATCGAACGTGACGCTCGTCGGATCGCGTTGCTCGCTGCCTTCCATCGCGACCAGCGTCTCCGAGAGTGGCCGCATGTGGTTGACGTTGTGGATGGCCCCCTCGATGTCCATGCAGATGTAGCTCGACATCGGGTAGCTGGTGCCTTTGTGCTCCAACCGCGTGGGACCAGTCGGATCGTTCGGGCAAATTCGCACCTGGTCGACGTTTTCCAGGAACGGGGCCAGCGTGTAGACCCAGGAGTTCTCTGTACCGGCGTGTACGCTCTTGGGGAATTCGCCGTTGTGCTTGTCGGTGAATTGCTGCAGGGCGAGGCCCAATTGCCGCATGTTGTTCACGCACTCGGTGGCCGACGCCTGGGCGCGAACCATTTGTACCGCAGGGAACAGCATGGCCAGGACCACGCCGATGATCGCCACGACGATCAGCAGCTCGATGAGCGTCAGCCCGTGGCGGCGCAACAGTAAATACGTGCGGCGAGATCCACCGCGCGCTTGAAAATTGTAGGGCTGACCCGCAGCAGTCATAACGGCCGTCAATCCATAGCTATGACGGCTCGTTCCTCGTCTGGCGACTAATTTACTAGCGCCGCGTGCCGGGTCAATTCCACGTGGCGCAAGTCGCGGCAAAATGCCGCAGTGCAACCCGGGTGCCCTGTTGCGACGTCAATCGGCCCGGACCTGCACCAGCCCCGGGCTTTCGATCGCCGCCGTGGCGCCGCAGGGGCCATCGACATTAACCACCTTAATCAACAGCAAGTTGCGACCCGACTGCAGGCGGACCGCGACCCGGTCCTGGCCATAAACCACCGCGCGGTGGGCCGCAACGCGATGAATCTCCCGGCCGTTGAGCCATGCCTTGCAGCCGTCGTCGGTGCCCAGCAGCAGGGTCGCATCCTGATCGCTGGCGCTGTCCAGGTAGACGGCCAGGTAATGCACCGTACCGGCCTGGCGTTGACCGCGGTCCTTCATCCGCGCTGCCAGGTCGACGACGGGAAAAGTCGCCTGGCCGGTCGTCACCAATCCGGCGGCGATCGTTTCCCAGCGGACCGGCGTTTTTTTCAATCCGGCAAAGGTTGCGGCGCTGTCGAGCGTCTCGGGGTGCTCCTCGGGAGCTTGCGGCCGATCCAGGGCGTCTGCCTCGCGCCCCTCGAAGGGGCCGGCATAGCGGAACCGCGCTACCTGCGCGAGACCGTTGCGCAGCGACACGAGATACGCCAAGAGATCGGCCGCGTCTTGCGCCGTAATATCGCGCAGCACCAGCTCGGGCATCAAGGATTTCGGCTGCGGCTCGATGGCCGTCACCTCGGCCGTGGGCAGGTGCAGCAGCTTGCCCTCGGCATCTTTCAGTACCAATCGCTCGTCGGTCCGCTCGACGACGAACCCGACGTAGACTTGTCCCGAGTCGGTCTCGACCAAATAGGGCACGTATTCCGGCGCGATGGCCTTCGACGGATCGAGAATCGTTTCCAGCAGTGCTGCCCGTTCGTACTTGCGGCCGATCTGGCTGAGGTCCGGCCCGAGATCGCCGCCGAGACCGCCCACCACGTGACATCTCCGGCATTGTGCGGTCTCGCTGGCAAAGATCTGCTGTCCGCGCGCCGCATCGCCGTCCAGGTCGAGGATCTCCGCCGGGCGGATCGCGCTGCCCAAGCGTTGCGGACGTTCGCCCGGTGGCAAGAACCGTTCGAATAACACGCGCACGTTGGTATCGGCGTGCTGCCGCGCCGCCGACACGGCCAGATCGCGTAACGGATCGGCCAGCTTCTGCTCGTCGATCAGTCGCAGGAGCACCAGCGCCCCGGGCGAATTCTGCATGGCCATGGTCACGGCCTGCCGCGCCAACTCACCGGTTTCCGGAGCCGTGAGCACCTGGCGAATCGTGGCCCACGACTGCAGTTGGACGAGCGCCGCCAGCGCCGCCTGTTGCACGTCGGGCACGCTGTCGTTCAACAGCGGGGCGAGCACTTTCTCGGCCTCCGGCGAGCGCAGCGCCGCCAGCGCCGCGATTGCCGCCACGCGCGTCCCCGGCGGTAGTGTCGCGTCGGTAGCCAGGGCCACGACGGGATCGCTCAGGCCCTGGATGCCGTATTGCGCGATGAGTTGCAGCGCCGCCAGCCGCGTTTCGGGATGCTGGATCGCCACCGCCAGGCTCTGGGCGAGCGAATCATCGGCGGTCAACTCTCTCCAAGAGGCCTGCAGGTTCGCGGTCAGTCGTTCGAGGGCCTCGTTGCGCAGCGTGGCGTCGGCGGCCTTGTTCGCCACGAAGCTCAGCAGCGTCTTGCCGGCCTCGAGGCTCGAGCAAAGACACAGCGCGTGCACCATCTCGCGACGCGATTCGAGCGAAGTCGATTCGTCGGCCAGGCCGGCGGCCAGCAACGAGGCTGCTTGCTGGGGATCGAGCACCTGGAGCAACTGGATCGTGCCGGCGGTGCGCGGCGCATGACGGGCCAACACGTTGAACAAGTCGGTCTTCCGCTCACCGGCGGCAATGTTCAGCGTTTCGAGTTCGTAACGGTCGTTGCCCGAGTAGGCCTGCGCGCGGCGGACGAGTACCTCGAAGGCGCGCGGCTCGGGGATTCCCGGCAAGGCCAGCAGCACCTCGCGGCGCACGGCCGGGTCGGGATCGTCGGCCAAGGCCAGTATTTCCGCGGCCGCTGCGGAGCCGTGCCGGCGCAAGATACGCACCGCCAATGCGCGGTATCGGGCATCGTCGTGATGCAGCTCCGCGGTGACGGCGGAACGGGCCTCGCCCCCGATGCGGTCGAGCACCCACAGGGCGCGCGCCGCGACGTCCGGGCGCGATTCGCGCTGGTTGGCGATCAACTCGAGCAGCGCCGGGACGCTCGTTTGTGGTTCGGCCAAGAGCCGTTCCCGCGCCAAGAACTGGGTCGCCAGGTTGGGGCTCGCCAGGGCCACAACGGCATCGGCCACGGACGCATAGGGCCCCGGCTGTTCGCGGCGGGCCAGCGACTTGCCGCGCGGCCGCACGACAAAGATCCGGCCTTGATCCGGATTGTTGTAGGCATGACCGCCGACGCCGCCGTCGTACCAGTCGGAAACGTAGACTGAGCCGTCGGGCGCGGTACAGACGTCGTCGGGGCGGAAGTAGTCGTCGCCTTCGCTGGTCAGAAACGTGCGGCTCGCGGCCCGCTGACCAAAACCGGCCGGCGTGTGGCGATAGACGCGCACCTCGCGCGGCCCGGCATCGGCGTGCAGTGGCGCGTCGCGATAGTCGGGGCCCAGGGCATCGCCCTCGTAGTAGCAGATGCCGCACGGCGAACCGAAGCCAGTCACGAGGGTCGCGGGCACATAGCCCGGCATGTGGGCCCGAAAGTGCCAGCCTTCGGCAAACGGGATGCTGGGATCGACCTTGGCGGGCGGCGCACCGAACCAGCCGTAGTCGCCTCGATCGAGGATCCAGCAGATCCGCGTGCTGAAATTGCCGTCGTTGTCGTTGTCGCTGAGATAGGCCTCGCCGAACGAGCTGACGCAAACCTCGTACGGATTGCGGAAGTTGACAGCCACGAGCTCGAGCTGGCGGCCGTCCAACTCGCCGCGCAAGACGGCGCCCCAGCGATATCGGACCCGCGTGCCGTCGGTCCCCTGGACATTGAAGCCGCCGTCGCCGTGCGACATCCACCATTTATGGTCGGGGCCCAGCACCAGGCTGTGCGCGCCATGATCGTGGTTGTAGCCGCCGAAGCCGGTGAGCAGTTTTTGCGGTGGACCGTCGGCCTTGAGGTCGTTGTTGCGGTCTTCATACACCCACAGATCGGGGCTCGTAGCCACATAGACCTTGGGCCAGGCGACGCAGATGCTCATCGGGCAGTACACGCCCTCGGCAAACACGGTGCTGCGATCGGCGCGGCCGTCGCCGTCGGTGTCTTCGAGCACCTTGATCGTGTCGGCCGGCGGCCGATCGGCAAAGCGGCGGTAGTACTTGATCTCGGCGACCCAGACGCGGCCTTGCGTGTCGACGTCGATGGCCGCGGGATTCACGACCAGCGGTTCGGCGGCGAACAAATCGACGTCGAGCGCCGGATCGATCTTGAGCGATTGAAGCTCCGCTTCGGCCGCTTGCTGCGCGCGTGCGCCGGCGACCGCGTGCACCAGAACCAGCAGGACGATGGCAAGACGCAGGGCGAGGCGGGTCATAGGAAGCGGGGGCTCGTGCGGAAGCGGGGGCTCGGTAGGCGCGGCCGCCATGATACTCCCGCGGCCGCAACGGCGGAAATTCCGCTACATTCCCACCCTCCGACCACCCCGCGGCGATTCGCGGCGCATAGGCGCGCGGGCCGGCTCTAACCAGCATGGAAAGGAGCGGACGTGCTCGTCGAGCGTCTCACCTCTTGAGGCATCACTTCCATGCGTGGCTTCTGCAACAATCGCGTCTTACTCTTGGCCCTGGTCGCGGGACTGTTCTACGTGGGCCATGCCCTGCACCAGGGTTCGATTCGGCCTTTGCCCTCGATGGCCGGCAAGGCCGTAGCCGAAGAACGTTTGCGGGGCGATCACTACAGCATTCAGGCACCGGCGCCGGCCTTTCCCGTGTGCAAGGGCTTCGACTGGGAGGCTTTGCCCAGCTCAGGCGACGAGCCGCGGGCCTTTCGCGCGAAGGTGCCCGGCGGCTGGCTGATCGCCACCACGCTCGAGTCGCACGGCGGCGCCGGCGGCGTCAGCGTGCACACGCAGTTCGTGCCCGACGTGTATTACTGGTGGGAGCTGCGCTGAAGACCCGCGCGGCTCGCAGCCAAGCGCTCGAGGCCGCCTTCCAGAGATCGCGCATCTGCGCGCGGGCTGGCGGCCCGTTGAGTTCGTCAGCGGAGGGCTACCGCTTCTGCAGACTGAACTGGCAGACGTCGATGTGGCCGGTGCGGAAGTAATGGGCCGATTGCGTCAGGTAGCGCATGTAGCGGTCGAACACCTCGCGCGAGGTGAGCGCCACGGCCTGCGACTCGTTTGCCGCAAGGTTTTGCGCCCAGCAGGTCAGCGTCCGGGCATAGTGCAATTGCAGCGATTGCAACCGGGTCAGCTCGAAGCCCTGCCCCCGGGCAGAATTGATGATCGCTTCGCGCGCGGGGACCTGGCCGCCGGGAAAGATGTGATACTTGATGAATCGCATGTAGTCGATCAGCTCGGCCGACCATTCCGGCTCGTCGGGCAAACGGGTTTCGTCCGTCCCATGCACGATCGAGTGAATCATCATGCAACCGTCGGCCGGCAGCAACCGGCGGCAACGGGCAAAGAATTCCTCGTAACGCTCCACGCGGAAATGCTCGAAGGCGCCGATGCTGACGACCCGGTCGACGGGTTCGTCGAATTCCTCCCAGCCTTGCAACCGATATTCGGCCAACGGCTGGTCGGCGGCCAGTTGCTTGGCATGGGCGTGCTGATTCACGCTCAAGGTCAAGCCGATCGCGTGCACGCCATATTTCTCGGCCGCGCGCCGGACGGTAGCTCCCCAGCCGCAGCCCACGTCTAACAGCCGTAGCCCTGGCCGGAGATTGCATTTCGAAAGCGAGAGGTCGACTTTCGCGCGCTGCGCCTCGGCCAAGGTCATGTCGTCGCGCTCGAAGTAAGCGCAACTGTAGGTCATCGAGGGATCAAGAAAGAGGCGGTAAAAGTCGTCGGACAGGTCGTAATGGGCCTGAACGTCTTCGTAAAACGGACGCAGCTTGGGCATCGCGAAGCGCTCCTCGAGGCGGGTCGATCCATCTCCTCAAAAGCGTACGGATTCGGTCTTTGTTTCTCATCACCCTCAGTTGGCGGAGGTGACGTCAGATTGACGAATTGATGAGCTTAATTGACTTCAATTGACCCTGGTAGATGCATCAATTATGCACTTGTCATGCTTGAAGAATTCTCGTAAGCCCTTTTGAATGAATGAATTGCGAAATCTGTCCTGGTTGGGTGTAACAAGCCGGCACGACGGACGCATTGAAGGGTGTCAGAATCGCAGACAACTCGCCGGGCCCAAACGAATCTGGCTGGCGGCTGTCGATTCACCAATCCTGCCCAGGAGTGCACCCATGTTCGCCGGAATCGCAAATCGTTGGTCCAATCGTGCGTTGCGTTGCGTGTTTGTCGCTGGCCTGTTGAGCCCCGCCGCTCAGTCCCTGGCGGGCGACGGCTTTGCGCCGAAGGGTTTTGCGCCTTCGCTGCAGCGGTTGAGCGCGCAGGTCGAAAGCGCCCAGGCAGCCCGATATCGTTCGCGCCGCGGCCAGAAAAAGAATGAGTCGTACAGCTACCATTACGGCACGCCGACCTCGCCGAGCGTGACGCGCTACGTCGTTCCGCAGCAACCGCATTACGTGGTCACGCAACCGACGCCCTACCTGGTTCCGCAGCCGCACTATGTGCCGACCCCGGTCGTGCCGGCGACGTTCTACGAGCCGATCTTGGGCCTGCGTGGCGTCCGGCTCTCGGGCTACGGTATCCAGGTCATCGACGTGCAGCCTTGGGGCGCTGCCTATCGCGCCGGCGTCGAACCGGGCGACATCATCGTCCGCATCAACGGCGACCAGGTTTACGGTCCGTCGTGCGTGCAGCGCGTGCTGGCCGGTCAAGACTCCGACTTCGAACTGCTCGTGCTCGACGTGCGTACCGGCCGCATGGCTGTCCGCTGGGCAGCGCGGCAGCCTTACTAAAGACGCGCAACAACCAAAGCACCACCAGCACGGGCCAGCGGCCCGTGCTGGTTTTTTTTTTTTGCGCCGAGCGCTGCACCCCGGGGTGGCGATCAAGGGGCAGTCGTCAACGGTAATTCGTTACCCTGAATGGTCGATAACGCCCGGTAGGTGTCGAGGTCGATGTTGTCCTGCACGAAGCGGACCGTGCCATCGGCAAACAGGAAGTGTCCGCCTCCGGCGTGATCGCTGCGGAAACCACTCGTGCGGTGTGCGCCGCCGCCCAGCGCCGGCCCGGACCCGTCCCAGTCTTCACTGGCGCGGCAATTCACTAGCGCCGTCAGATTGGTGTTGATCACCGTGTGAGTCACCGGATTGGTGTTCAACTTGTCGAGCGTGCAGCCAAAAATGCTCGCCAGGTACAGCCCGCGCGTTTGCGCGTCGCTCAAATTGGGGCTCATCATCCAGAATTGCCACGCGGGCAGCGACTGGCTGTTGGCCGTGGTGCACGTGCCTGGCAGGCCGGTGCCTTTCCAGCACAACGGCTGGCACGGCGTCTTCAGCACGCCGACGCCTCGCGTGCAGATTTGCCAGCGGGGCCCTTGCGCACCTTCGCCCATGGCAAAGGTGTAGCTCAGCCCGTCGTGAATCATGTTGGTCCGGCAGGCAAAGCTCGCCCCGTGGTTGGCCGACTCGACCGGGAAGGAAATGTCGAACATTCCGCGTTCGGTCACGGCGTATCCGGCCAGCCCGCTGGTGGCGCTCAGCGAGTCCCAATCGGCGATGGCCCCCGCCGCGGGGCACCAGGCGTCGTTGATACCCTTGGAGAGCAGGTAGTCGGTCGTCGCAAAAGCATCGCCGATCGACAGCGGCTCGGGCAGCGCCGAGTTCAGCTTGGCCAGAAAGGTATTCAAATAACGCGTCGTCACCGGGTTCGATTTGCCCCCATTGCTGGGGCATTCGAGCACCGGTACGACGTGCGAGGCATAGGCCGACGACTGCCGGAACCAGGGCTGGTTGGCCTGATAGGTCCCGCCCGACCGCAAGTTTTGCTCCACGTAGGGCAGCAGCGCCGAGAAGCCCGTTTGATAGGGCGCCAGCCGGCCCAGCTTGCCGTGGGCAAAGTCGGGAGGGTTGTCGTAGGCACCGTAGGTGACGCCGCTGGGAAACGAGCCGGTCGCGGTGTTGTAGTTGTGCAGCGCCAAGCCCAACTGCTTGAGGTGGTTGGCGCATTGCATCCGCTGTGCCGCGCCCCGGGCTGCACCCACGGCGGGCAGCAGCAGGGCCAGCAGGATCGCCACGATGGCGATGACCACCAACAGCTCGATTAACGTGAAAGCGCCACGCGGCGAATCTGCGCCGGTTGTCCGGCGCGGGCTCACGTTCGGGCGACGGGGGGGTGTTTGCGCATGCGACGGCATTCGATCTCTATTCCAATCCGCTTCCAACGGACTGGCAAGCGAATGTCCGACCTGGTCTTAGGGTTCTTCACGATCGGCGATCGACAGCTTCGCCTCGTCTGAATTTCCCTTCAGTTCCGGGGCATACATCGCCCAGGCACGGGCCGGTAGCGCGCTAAACTGCCCCGGTACCTCGGCTCGCAACCGGTAGGTCAGGCTGTGGGTTCCGCGCGGCAGGAAGCGGACGAAGAAACTGGCTCGATCGTCGCGCAGTTCCTGGTAGGCGCCCAAACCGTGGCCGACGTAGCCGCTGAGCAGCTCGACCGGCTCGCAGCCCGCCGCCTTGAGGTCTTCGAAGATCACATACTCGTAGTCGTTCTTGCTGTCGATCACCAGCTCGACCTCGACGAGGTCGCCGCTGGTCAACTGGCCGGGACTCGTAAGCTCTTCGCGGCGATATTTTTCGACGCGCTGCGCCACCACCTGCCCGCGGCTGCCCGCGACGGTGGCCGTCGCTTCCTCGGGCACCAGGCGGTACAGCTTGCGCTGGACTTTGACTTCCAGTCCGGCCGCCGTGATGAACTCCTCGAGCGTGAAGTTGGTCGTGTAGGCGTTGTAGTACAACGGTCCGCGCCCGCGCTTGCGAATCTCGATCGTGTGCTGGCCGGTCGTCAGGGCGTCGCCCTCGAGAACCAGCACGTTGTCGAACTGGAACAGGTTGGCCGGCGTGATTTCGACGGCCCGTTGCTGGCGGCCGTCGACCCAGAGTTCGACGGTCATCTCGGGCCGGCCCTCGCCGCTGGCCTGGATGAATTCGGCCAGCGCCTCGATGCACAGGGCCGTATCGCGGGTCGAGTTCCACCACGTGCCGTGGCGGCGATTGTTGATCAGGTATTTGGCCACGCGCGACGCGCGCCGGCCTTGCGGATCGACCTTGGCCAAGAGCTTCAGGTAATAGGCCTGCGATTCGTATTCGCTGCCGTACCAGTTCCACCAGGCGTTGCCCTCCGGCAGGCGCAGCCAGGCAGTCTGGTTTTCATCGTCCTCGACCACGAATTGCTCGATGTTGCGCACCAGCATCTCGAGCTGCTCGCGCTGTTGCTGCTTGTGCAGGGCCAGCGCGAACATCGCCTTGCTATAGACGGACAGGTGCTGGCGATCGCGGTAGATAAACTCGCGCATCGCGGCGTCGGCCACGTCGGCATCAGCCAGCACCATGTAGACCAAGGCGTCGATCTCGTCGGCCAACGTCTTGTAGGGTTCGGTCTTCGTGGCCGCGTTCGTGAGCATCTGCACTTGTTCGGCCTGATAGCGCTTGAGCCACTCGACGCCGTTTTCCAGCACGCCCGGCACGAGCGCCAGGCCATTGCCCTGGGCCACTTGCAAGCCATGCACGACCGTCGCCGTGGTGTGGGGTCCGGACGATTCGCCCCACCCGGAGAACCAGCCCCAGCCGCCGTCGGACAACTGCATCTCGGTGAGCCGCTTGACTCCCTCGGCGACCATGTCGTTCAAGGTCGCCTCTTCGAACACCGGATTGCGCTCCCAGTGCTTCCAGCGCCGGGCGCGCTCGGCCGGATCGCCGATTTCCTGCGCGTTGAGATTGACGCGTTTGTTCTCGATCGCGGCCAGATCGAGCCCCAGCTTTCGCAGGACGTTGGCCGTGATCACGGCCGGCACGAACCGGTTGAGCGTCTGCTCGGTGCAGCCGTAGGGATACTCGGCCAGGTACGGCAGCGCGTCGACCATCGCATAGGCCAGGCTCGGCGAATAGCGCAGTTCGAGCCGCGACAGCTCCGGCCGGCGCTCGGCCGGGATGTTGATCGTCAGCCGGGCCTGCTCGTCGTCGGGACGCAGGGCGCCGGCGACCGACTCGGTCTTGAGCATGCCATGCACCTTGACGGGGAACCGCTGCTCGACGGCGTCCGACTCCTCATCGCTGAGTGCTTTCATGCGCACGACGGCCTCGCCTTCGGCCACGGCCTTTACGCGCCAATCGACGCGCGCTTCGCCACCGGCTGGAATCGTGACCGTCCGGGTCGACTCGTCGAGCGCCGCCAGCGCCGGCCCGTCGAGTTCGAGCGCCACTTGCACCGACTTTTCGCCGGCCAGGTAGTTGTGCACGTTGGCCGAGAGGACGACTTCGTCGCGCTCGACAAAGAACCGCGGGGCCTGCAGCCGGACGATCAGGTTCTTGCGCGTCCGGACCTCGGACGACGCCTCGCCCACCTGCGTGCCGGGGCCCATCGTCCAGGCGCGAATCCGCCAGGTCGTCAGGTTCTCGGGCATCTTCAGCGAAACGTTGACGATTCCCTGGGCGTCGGGCTTCAGATCCGCGGCCCAGTAGGCCGTGTCGGCAAACTCCTTGCGCACGGTCGGTTGCACCAACTCGACCGCGCGATCGGCCGCCGCGCTCTTCTGTAGCGCCATGGCGCCGGCCGGCGCGCCTTCGAGAGCCGCGGCCTCGGGCGCTGGCGCCGCCATCGGCACGGCGGCGGCCATCGCCCCGGCACCGCGGCCCACGCGCCGCACCATGAGCTCATCGACGACCGTTTCGCCGAACATGCCCAGGTTTTGCATCGGCACCGCGTCCTTGGGCACCAGGTTGCCGTACATCATGCCCA